>CAZRYK010000016.1:0-23576 GCA_964604315.1 uncultured Gammaproteobacteria bacterium | reverse complement strand
ATTACGCGGCGGGGCGGAGGGTGCTTGCCTCTAATGTTTCTAAACGCCTATCGACCGCTTCTTGAGCAAACCGTAAGATGTTGGCAAGGGGTACTGCCTTAGGATCGGGGCGCGAATCTAAATCTGCAATAAACGCCGCTATTCTATCGTGGACTGCGGAAAGTTTTGTAACATCCGTTTCACTTTGAATTGCCTCCATTGTCAAACCCTTTTGAACGTAATCTAATGCCGTGTTTGCATTTTCCATCATAAATGGCAACAGTTCGGGCGAAATCTTCATGGGTTCCGGGGCTTTACTTGCCGCGGCTAGTTCTGTGGCTTCTTTCGTACGATTTTGAGTTACAGCCTCCGCTTCCCTTTCGTGATACGCCGACTCCCCTGCGCGGAAATCTGCGAGTTTGTCTACCTGCCCCATGCCACGGATCTCTGTATTGCCATCGGGGTCAATATAATTGGCGTTAAACATGCCTCCATTTTCACCTATGGCATAGAGTTTATTGTCGATGATCTCAAAATGTAATTCATGTTCACCAGAAGGAACAGCTAATGTATGCTCCAACCCTCCGGTGTGTTCAACAACAACCCGTCCGGCTTCAACATCAATTTGTATCCCGTGTTCTTGCATGTATGTATGCGCGTCGGGATTAACGGAAATGTGCACATTGTCGGGAATTTCTGTTGAGGGACGGGCTAACAGATCGGCGTATTCGGATTTTGAGACGTCTTCAACGGCTGTCTCTTCTGCGCTCGCTGTCGGGCTTTCCGTTGTGCCAGAAGCGTCCGTGTCATCGGTCGCGCTTAGGACTTTTTCGTGCGAGGTGTCGCCAATAATCGGCTCGCTCGAAACCGTGACGGGCGGGACATCGGCGGGCTCAACGGGCGGTTCAGGCACCGCTTTGTCTTCTTCCGCATCTGCCGAGGCTTCAGCTTCTGCCGCCGGTTCAGGCGTCATTGCGGGCGTACTTGCATCCGTAGCCGAAACGCCAACATCGGTTGACGCGTCTGACGCAACATCCTCTAAGGGTTTCAACATCACTTCGAGCGGATACGGATCAATACCACCAGTATGTCGCAACGCGGAATCAAACATTTCATAAGTGCCCGCAGAACCCGGCTCGCGGCGGATAAGTAAAATATCGTCTGTGCGGTCTGGTGATGCGCTGGTCGCTTCCAAACCCATGGGGTGCCGCGGATGCCATTCGCCGTCAGCTGGCAGAGAATGCTGATTCAGTTCTGCGTAGAACTGGTCTTTCATGTGCGTAAACTGATCTATGTCAAAACCGTTCCCTTCGTGATTCATGAGCGGCGCAACATCGGAAGCGTCCATATACACATTGTGTGTGTCTGGGTCTGTTTCGCCAATCATGAGCGCTAATTGCTGGGCGTCGGCGTCTGGCATAATGGTTTTGAACACATTCACCAGCCCGTCATGGAATTCTTGCACATTTTGAATTTTTCCAGAGCCTTCAGAAAACATGGCAGAAAGTTTTTGCATGGCGTCGTTTTGGGCCGCTTCCCCGGCTTCGGTGGTGGTTTGTGTGGTAGCGTCAAATAAGGTATCGGGGTGAGATTCCCCAAACTCTGCTATCGCGGATTGGGCAGACGCAACACTCGCCGTGTCGCCAGAATCTTGCGCCGTATGCAACGCCGCCAACAACGCGCGCAAAGCTTCTTGGTCTGCAGCAGGGATTTCTGGCGCAATAGCGCCTGCCACTACGTCCGCGGAAACACCCGCATCTGGTGCATCAACGTCTGTATCAGGCGCGTGAACATGTGGCGCGTGCACGGTTTCTACGGTTCCCCGCGGAACGCTGTATTCGTATTTATCTAAAGTTTGCGCAACCCCCGATTGCCCAACCAACGTAAACTCCCCACTGCCGGCGGGCTTGACCTCGTATTCGCTCACGGTGCCGTCGTTATTTAATACATACGCATATTTGTCCGCAAATCGCACGCGGGTTTCGGCATTTTCCGTCACATACGCATTCCGACTATCTAAGGCAATGCGATGCGCTTCTTTACCTGCCCAAGATTTAACTGCCGCTGTATCGTTAGTGTCACCATCATAACCATGCGTTGCGGGATCATGCACGAGTTGGCGAATGAGCGCATGCTCAACGCCTTGACCTTTATGCACAACTGCGTCTTGCAGAACTTCATGACTTGGGCTACCCGCCGTGGTTGATGCAACATCACCGGAATGCGCTATGTCCGGCGCAGAGGAGGGTGTGACTGCGTCAGGGTCCATGCGAGGGGGGTCGCCGGCACTTGCGGCACCGGATAACGCCGATGGGTCTGCGGCGCCTGGCAAAGACATTCTTGGCGGATCACCGGAAGGCGTGGCAGGTGCTGTGGTAGCGGCTGGAACAACCGGATCATGATCCACAAACGGCATGTGGTCTTTGGCCCAGGCAAGAGATGACTTTATGGCATCGGACGCAAAAAATCCTAAAGCGCCGCCAGCGATTGCGCCTCCAACACGCGCGGCGAAGATTTTATTTTTCCGTGAACTTGTCTCTTTTCTTTGCTCTTCGGCAAGTCCTTTTGCGGTATCAGATATACCGGTTTCATCAAACGCATACACATTCTGCATACCCTGCAAAGCAACCAAAAGATCGCGCAGTTCCGATTGCGCGCGTTCGAGTTCTTGAAGTTGGGTGACAGCTTGCGCGTCTCGCAGATTTTTCCCAAGCTTCCGATAGACCGCCGCAGAATCAACTTGAGAACGTACTTTTACGATCACGGCACCAAGCGCAGTTGCGTCCAGTGTCGCGGTCGGTGAAAACAAAGCCAAGGCTTCGGCTTTTGTGCGCTGTATGTCTTGAACAACCGGTATGAGATCACTTACCTCGATGACTGATGAAGATTTTTTATTGAGGCGCGATGCAACCGCGGCTTCGGTTAAAGCCGAACCGCCCATGGCGCCAATGGCCGCACCCCAAACATGCCGCATTTCCGTGGCTTTGGCCAATACGGCCCCGGTTGTCATGGCAACGGCGTAACCTAAACGGTATTCTGTTCGCGCAACGCCCAAGCCTTTTGACACGGCACCTACGCCTTCACGCACGGCACCATATACTTTGCCCACAAATCCGGGAAAACTTTTTCCGTCGCCCACCAAAGCATCGGTTTGCGCCTCTACCAACCTGTTACGCTCATCGGCTTTTGCCAGCGCCATAATTGCCAAAACATGCTCTTTTAATTCTTCGTTTTCTGGTAAGTCCAGGTCAACATTTGGACGCGCACCTAAATGTGTAAGAATTTTTCCTTCGCGTTTATTAAAATAGCTACCTAACGCCGCATCATAAGCGGCCTTTTCTTTGACCGCGGGCAAACCTTTAGAAAGCCGAGCGGCATATTCGCTTCGCGCGCGGGTTAATTGTTCTTCTTCAGGATGCTTTTCCGCGTTCTCGCGCATGCGAGCGCTCACAAAAGACAAAGCTTCGTGAGTCATCTGACCCTTCACCGGATCGCTGGCCTCCATTGCAGTGATTTTCTCCTTGCGGATTTTGCCTTCGCGCCTGCTACGACCCCAATGATGCTTTGCCGCGTCACCAACACGAATACCCGCTACCGCCGCAATACCGGACCACGACGCCCAACCCGCCGCCACAAGGGCCGCTGGCATCGTCGCTGTTGCAATCAATGGAGCGCCGGCGCCAACAGCCATAATAAGGCCTGTTTTTTTCACCCATCCGCGCTTATACCATTTTTTTGAGCTATCGCGTTGACGCTCTTGCTTCTCTTCCTGTTCTATTTGCAAAGTAATCGACTCATTTGCCCATTCTTGAATACGCTTGGCCAGTTCGTCGAGCGTCTCACGCGTGACCTTTACTCTTTCCGTTTCAGGATTTGCGACACCGGGAATTTTTGCAGCTTTATTAAGTTCCTCATCCGCATTTGCATGACTCAACATTGCGTTCATGACATCATCGCTCATTCGCCGGCCCTCTTTAAAACTCACCAGGGCTTCTTTAACAAAGTTCTTCAAATTATCAAAGCCCAAACGTTCCTGCAACATTTCTGGCGACAAACGTCGGGTTGTTTCTTCACTGCTAAGACTCTGCAAAGCCTTCCGCGCTTCTATGATTCTTGCTTGCGCCGTGAGCTCACCTCTGGGCACAATCTTGTCATTGTATTGCTTAAGTGCAGGTGGCGGCTCTGGTGGCGGAGTATCTTCAATATCGGCGTCGGCCCGCATTGCACCAACTGCCGCATCAATAGAAAGATCCGGATCCGCGCGAAATGTACTTTCTAACGCTTCATCTGCAGTTTCAGGTGGCACGTCTCTATGTTCTGTCATAAGTCGTATAATAAGACTATGAATATATTATGTTGTTTCCCGATATTTCTGTAAAATCATGCGCGACAAAACATCGATAGCTTGCGGGGTTAAATATTTTGCATCTCCTGTTTTCTGATACTTCCTATTGAGAAGATCCATCGCATGCCGGCGCGCTTCCGCTTCTGCCGTTTTCTTCACACGCGTTTCTGTATCTGGAGCGGGTTCCACGGGTTCTGGCGGCGCAACGGGCGGTTCCGGCACGGCCGCGCTTTCAGGCTCTGGGACCGGCATTGGTTCAGAAGAAGCAGGTTCGGGCGTCCTAACCGGTTCAGCCCGCGGCACAACAGGCTCACTTGTGACTGGCGCAGAAGGCGTAGGAGCGGGTTCTGCCGGAGGCATTGCGGCAGGCTCCACAACAGGTTCGGAACCTGCTGGAACGACTGGCTCGCGTGAAGGAATAGAGATAATAACAGAGGAGGTGTCAGGCGCGGTGCGAGCGGAAGATGGCAATCCAACCACAATTGCACTCATATCGTCAGGTTTCCGCCGGGGGTGATTTGCATCGCGGCTTCTCTTGAGTGAAGCATTTATCAGACTATCAACTGCTTGTGAGCTATTTGCCGATCGAGTTAAAATCTGTGCAATCTCTGTATCGGTGAGATTGTCGTGGATACCGTCTGACGTAACAAGTAGCTTGTCGCCGTCCTGGATATCAATCGTGTATATACGTGGTGTAATTTGACCCTTCGTATCAACCAATCCTAATGCCTGATCAATTTGATTTCGACGCTTAAACGAGAATCTCTCTTCATCATTATTAAGATCGTTGAGATCGGTAACGTTACTTAATATTTTCTGCAACTCACGGGCTTGATTTTCAAATTTATCTCCTTTTGAAACATTAGCATCGAGTGTGACCTGCTCTAATGTCCCATCAGCGCGAAGAATATACACACGACTGTCGGCAATATTTGCAATAACGGCCTTCCGTTCACCATCAGCCCCTTCCCAAATTTTTACAATCGACGCCGTTGTTCCCATGCCACTAAGACGAATATTGCCTTTTACATGGTCCAACAAATGCTGATGAGCATCTAAAAGCATCTTCAAAAGATTCTGTTCTGTCTCCTTCAGCGTCAGCTCTTCAGGTAAATTCTCGAGAGCGTTCATGATAAAGTCTTTTGCCATACTCGACGCTACATCTCCTGCGCTATGACCTCCTACACCATCAAGCACACCAAAAAATTTCTTGTCTTTCAAAGAGAATGTCGCATCCTCATTTCTGTCCGGGTGCCTTTCGCTTGCTATACTACTCAAGTGGACATCTAGCTCTTCCGTCGCTTTTTCTTTTGTGGTTTCTACTGTTACATCAGCGTCGCTGGAAGTCGTTTCTGCCGGTACGACTGCGGGGCTCGTTGCTTCAATGCTTGGCGGCGGGGTATCCGTGGACGCCGGCGACTGCGCATCGACTTCGCCCGTCGGTTCCGACGCGACATCTGCAATAAGAATATCTACTGCCGGAACAATTGTATCAGCTGGAATGTCAACAACATCACCCGGAGCGTCAGCTGACGGCGACGAAGACGCATTGACGCCAGGTTCCGGCTGGACGGGTTGCCACGGCGTATCTTTGAGCGAATCGGGTTGAGGAACTTCGGCCATACTAGGGCTTTATTACGGTAGAGGTATCGGCTAAAAATTGCTCGGCGAACTCCAGCAAGAGTTTTTGCAGTTTTTGCTCGTATTCCGGAATCTCGCGCGTTAAGAGTTCTTGCATTTTGTTGGGGTCGGGCTCATCGCTTGCCAAAAGCGCGTCTAAATCTTTTTGTTTTTCTTTGGGCAAATATTCTAATGCCATGGCGCCAATGCGTTCTTCCAGAAGCCCGCGCAATTTTAACAAGTAACGCGCGCGGAAATCTTCCGGCAAATGCGTTAAACCGGCTTTCTCTAATAAAGCCTCTAAGTACGATTGCATGTCGTGTTCCATAAAATCTTGTTATAACCCGCATCCTCCTTACTTCTGGATGCATGAGAGTGATTAAGAATATTATTATACCACTTCTTGCCCAGCTGTTCAAATTCGAAATCGGATCTAAAACGGGCATGTGAGATCCGATCTCAAAGGGGGGTTTAAGATCCGATCTCAAAATGATAAAATACTTGCATGTTTTCAACGCCACACGCCACAACCGCTATTTTATTAAGTACCGCAACCGGGAACCCTTTGGCCGCTTTTGTGGTTGGGGTGTTGTCGCATACCTTATTAGACGCTATCCCGCATGGCGATCAACGTTTTTTTCAATCCAAAATTGATGCCGAAGGATTTCCGACCTTTGCGTCAAAAGAGGAAGCGCGAAAATTTAATGTTATCGGAACCGTGGAGTTGGTGGTTGCCGCCTTGGTGGTTGCCGCGATTATTTTTTTTACTGACCGCGATCCGCTTCTTACGGCCTTGGCGGCGTTTGGCGGCGTGCTTCCGGATTTAATGATTCCGGTTGTGCATCAGCCGTTTATTCCCAAACGCATACGACACGCATACGATATTTGGAACTTTAGCGTCCATGATGCTGTCCGCAAAAAAGACCTTCCTTGGCGCGTAGGTTTTGCTTTACAATGTGCCTATCTTGTGGTAGTCTTGGTGTTGATTTTTGCTTGGTTTTGATATTTGGGGGCGTAGCTCAGCTGGTTAGAGCGATTGCCTGTCACGCAATAGGTCGCGGGTTCGAGTCCCGTCGCTCCCGCTCGCGTTAGTATGGATATTGTCCAACAATCCAAGAACTTTACGCAAAAAGCTTTTGAAGAGGTCGGGAAATATTATTCCCACTCTTTTCGGGTTGGCAAGATTTTAGAAAAAGAATTCTTAGTGACAGACCCAGAAATTATTGCCGCGGGGATTTTACATGATGTCCTAGAAGATACAAATGTTTCCCCCGAAGAACTTTCTCAACACTTCCCTGTCCGCGTTGCTTCATTGGTTCAAGAAATTTCGCACGATAAAAACCCGGAATATGATCGGGAAGCTTATCGCAATCATCTTTTAATCATCTCTGAAGACGCCAAGCTCGTGAAACTCGCAGACTTTTTAGACTCGTTGCGATGGATGATTGAAATCTATGAATCCGACAAGGCCCACGAACACCCTAAATTCCAAAACAACAAAGACTACTTACAGTTTATTCGGCGGTTCTTAGAAACGTGCCTAGAGGGAGAACCCAAAGAAGAAATCACTGCTGTTGTACAGAAGTTGGAAGGTTTGATCTAATAGTTACCCTATCCCAGCGGGTTGATTTTGCATTTGACTACAATGACCGTTATGCCCAAACGCAAAAAACCATTCCTTTTTAGTTTCAAACCCGACGTGACGTTGCAAAAAATTCGGAAGGTTCTGGAGATGCAGGTATCTCTGTCGGATGCAAAAATCCCACCGACTGCGTGAAATCTGCCGAAAGACAGAACTACCCCTCAACAACAAAACTCCGCGCGATTGCGTAAAACTCATCTTTGGATGTGATCCACCTTTCTGTGGTGGTGTTGAATGACAAGCTATAATATTTGTCGCCCGCGCCAATAAGAACAACCAAAACGGTATAGTCAACGTCCTGCTGGTTTAATTCCATGGCAGAAAATTTTGCGGGCTTTCCCGCGACCGTCTCATCGCTTGTGGCAAAAATTGTTGCCGACGGAATTGCGGCGGTGATATTATCTATCGTCAACGTGTTTACATCTTCCAAGGTCTTCCCCTGCAGATTGTCAAATGACACTGCGACATAGCGCTTAAAATTTATTTTTGCCGTGGCACTTCCTTCGGGATGCGTTTCTGCATTGTTGTGAAACGAAACCAGCGTGCTCGGAATCTGACCCTCAATCCATCCTTGTGGTCGGAGCAACGAAAACCCATCTCCTTGATAACGCTCGGAAGAAATGGCGTTTACATTCATCGAAAGAGAATTATTCCCAGAATTATTTTCTTTGGACGTTGTCGTTTCCGTTTTTCGAATAACGAAATACACGCCCACTGCCGCACCCACAATGATCACGGTAATGATGATAAGAAGAATAGATTTTTTCATACTGTTTATTTACGACTTAATAAATTTATACTACATTATTCCTGAAATAAAAAGAAGGCCTTGTACAATGCAAAACTTCTTTACATTTTAAGCTCAATGAACTACTGTAAAGGTAAGACTCTTAATCCAACAGTATGCGAGAAGGAATGGGAAGACAGACCCCCGATAAGGAAAAGCAACCGCGGCCAAAACGGGATAGGGTTCGACGGGCGTTAATATTAGCGACTGGGCTGACTTTGCATGGTGAACTCGCACAAGGCCAACCAACTCCTTCGTACGATACTAAACAAACCACCGAAACTCAACCCACGAAACCTAAAGAGACAAACGAAAAAGAAGCCCTCCGTGCTCGATTAGAGTCTTTTACATTTATTACCGGCATTGTCGACCCTAAATTTGCGAACCCTGATGATATGTATACGAATAAGTTCACTCCTGAATTCATTGATTGGCTTCTCGCGGGTCGGTTTGCCGAACAGATATTGCAATCTCGGCCACCATCTGAACAATTTAATAATATCCTACAATCGACCGAGGCGGTTTTCATATCACAAACACAGCGCAATCCCCGCATTCAAGAAAAGATGAGCAAAGAGAATGCTGAAACGTACATTCAATTTCTCAAAGACACAGAGATAGTGCGCGAGGAGTAAGTGCCCGCCCCCTCCAAATCCCATGAACCTCATTCAAGAATCAAAAAAATTTACGCGGAATGCATTTGAAGAAGTGGGAAAATATTATCCCTATTCTTTATTATTGTATTTTTTTCAACGGGACAATAAGTTTCCATAAAGCACGAGTTTTTGGATGAAGTGCGCGTGAGGTATGGACGACACTACGTAGGATCGTCTGTGAATAATACCCCCATGCCCAATGGACTTCTTTGTCTGTGCCAAAATCTAACACGCGCTCAATGATGTACCGCGCATGCTTATCCGGATCAATCGTCTTTGGGTTGACGTCCCAAAAAAGCGATGGTCGAAATTTCATCACCTTTTTTGCGCGTTTTTGTGATCGTTTGGCACGGCCTTTCATATCTTCATTTTAGCATATTTCTTGACGATTTTCAAGAGATTCTTGCCGCGCCAAACTTCTCTTCTGCTAAAAATTCTTGTATAATAAGCGTATGTCAAAAAGAAAACACACTTCGCGGACGCATCAGGTGGTTCACAGTCTTAAAGCCAAAGCCGATGCCGAACGCACAACAAGTGAACGATTCGCCGATGTTGCTACCAAATTCTTTGGCAGTGTGCGATTTTTGTTGTTAAATGGCCTGTGGTTCTTGGCGTGGATCGTCGTCAATGTAAACATTATTCCCGGCATCGAACCCTTCGATCCCTATCCATTTGGATTACTGACGATGATGGTTTCGCTCGAAGCCATCTTTCTTTCGATCATGGTTTTGGTCTCACAGAACCGAGCGGCCACGGTAGATGAACTACGCGACGAAATTGATTTGCAAGTCGATGTCCGCGCAGAACATGAACTCACCAAGGTGTTACAGCTTCAAACCTTGTTGCTTAAAAAATCGGGCATCGATGTTTCGAAAGATCACGAACTAAAAAGTATGCTCAAACCCGAAGATACCGAAGCATTAGAGGAAGATCTGGAAAAACAGATATAATTTACTCGGGCTTTGCGTATGTAACCCCACCGTCCGGAGTTTCAAACACCAGTGATGTTGCGCTGTTTTCGGTTTTTTCTGTAATCGCAGTGAAGTTGTTTAGTTTTTCTGTATATTCTTGAAACCATCGGTAGGAAGGACGCTTGGTTCCATCGGCGTCGATAAAAGCGGCTCTGTTCATTTCTTCCGCAAGCTCACCTTTTTCGAATCGAGGCGCCGCATAGGTTGTCCAAAAGATTTTGTCTGCGCCATGAGCAAACGCTAACAACACGCCGTCGCGCACCAACTCTTCTTGATCTTTATTGGCCGCGGGATTTGACGGTTGCCCAGGAAGCGACAGTGGACCTGACATTTTTTGGCCAAACTGCGCCTCGGTCACCCAAATCGGCTTATCTATGCCATGCGCTTTTAATATGTTTTTCCAATCCTGCACGTATAAATCTTCCGATGATCCTAGCGAATGGATGTTCGCAATGTCGAACGTTTCAGAAACACCAACAACGGCAAAAACCTTATTCCAAAAGTCCCAGGTTTTCTGGCCCGCGCCGGCAGCGCCGCCTTGAACCACAAATGCGTTGGCATCCGATGCGCGAATCGCCTCTGCAGTTATCTTCAAAAGCGTGGCGTAGTCTTCGGGCGTTCCTTGGAAGAATGTTAACCCTTCGCCTTGCATTTCGGGTTCATTGGAAACTTCCCAATACCGAATCGGGTAGAGCAAATCGTCAAAATCGTCGTTGCCATCGCCGTCATAGCGCTCCACTAACGCCGAAACAAAATCTTGGTATTTTTGTGTGTCACAGGGCAGATATAATCGGTTAGGCATTTCGCGGAATTGGCCGGTTGCCGCAGGTTCATTGGCATGGCAAGTCATTTGGTCTTCGTTTTCAAATGGCCAGATGGTTGCCAAGGTCACGACACCTAACTCTTGCGCATTCTCTACATATTCGTCAACTTCTTCAAAGTCATAATCGTCGTAGCCAATTGCCTGCGCATTAAACGGCCCGGAATGTGGACGGTCCCATACAATTCCTAAATCGACCAATTCTTCCCCCACATTCATGACACCCAAAAAACCAAAATGCGTAGCATAACGCTTTTCGATTTCCGCAAGATCCACACTGCTTTCTTCCTCGTCCTCAAAAAAAGGTGCATCATCTATATCTAGCGGTTCGAACCAAAAAAATAGCGCAACCACAAGAGCAAGAATAACAACCGTAATAATATAAATGCTCTTTTTCATTTATTAAGTATAACAAAATTTTCAACTATTAACGAGCTTCAACCTGCCGGCAGGTTGAAGCTGGGGGCAAGGGTGTTCCGTATAAACTCCTGCGGGGCGGCTCGTTGGCGGACGTGCCATTGAGCCACCCCGCGAGTGGAGGTCGGGACACGCATGGTCACCGCGCGTGCACGGCTCCGTTGAGCTCGTGCTCGACCACGGTGAACATCCGCTCACCGACCCAGAAGCGGGCGCCCGGATACAGGACCTCCAGGCAACCATGCCGGACCGGCCGGCGGGGTGAGTCAGCGCGAAGCTGGACTTCAGTCGGCGCACCGATGCCGACCAGCTCCAGCTCGACGAAACTCTCGCCATTATAACCGGCCTCGAGGGAGAGACCCTCGACCCGGACCTCGTGCGGCCGGTGAAGCACACCGGCCTCGTTGATCCGAAGCATTTTACGCCTCCCGGAGCGGAAAAATCGCGTCAGAATAAAACGGCCGAACGACCGCTTGTTTCTTTTGCAATCTCCACTCCCTTTGACTTCCCCCATCCTACCTCTTTTTCAAACAAGATTCAACCTTGTACAGGGTTCAACCCCGTACAAGGGGTGTTCCGCAAAACGAAAAACCCCCGAAATTCGAGGGTTTTTCATCACTGGTATTACACCAGTTTCCGCTGTCTTACCAGCGATCTTGACGGTCGTTTCCACGACCACCACCGCGGCTGAATCCGCCGCCACCGCCATTGCGGGGTTTTGGAGGACGTGCTTCATTGACTGTCAATGTCCGTCCATCGAGCTCTTGGCCATCGAACATTTCGATAGCTTTTTGCGCATCTTCGTCTGTGGACATTTCCACAAAACCGAATCCGCGCGAGCGTCCTGTCATACGATCCATGATGATCTGCACTGATTCAACAGCGCCAGCCTTTGCAAAGGCTTCTTTCAAACCATCTTCGGATGTATCGTAGGATAATCCCCCGACGTATAACTTCTTTGCCATATTTTTCCTTACATTTAGGAACTAATAATAAGTAAGTCGACCTCGTTCGTACTCTTTCGACTTACATAAATGACTCATGTAAGGAGAAGAAAGACGAAACTTACGGGGCTAAGATAACACGGAACGCCAAAAAAGTCAAATTTTACGCGTTTTGGCTTGTGGATTTCTTAACGCCGCCGACTTTAAAATGACGATGCCAGCCAAAAAAATGGCTATTCCTAGGCCAATATACAAAACTTCGTTGGGAACTGTCGTCTTATTTTCCGGTTCACGTGCCACGACGGTACCCGATCCTAACAAAGCGATTTCTTCGGCTGTCAAGGGACTTTCCTCAATATTCCGGGTTCCGTTGCATTGGTTCGTGGTATACGATTCATCGTCGTTTTTGCGCAACAGCAGTAGGTAAGTTTGGCCTTCCAGAAAAACCACATCTACCGAGGTTATGGCGCCCGGCGTTTCTGACACAACCTGAATGGGATTTTCCGGCGATCCTTTGTACACGGTTTGCGCCTCAACCACGGTTTTGTTCTTTTCCCGTTCAGTAACCACACCGCTTGCTACCACATCTGCCGAACGTATCTGTTCTTCGAAAGTTAACAATACACAGGAAGCCGCACTATGATTTGGTAGCACAAAAAGCGCCGTAACCAGAATAGAAACCTTTATCCCCACAAATATTTTTTTCATAGGCGAGATGTAAAATAATGCACAACCTTATATTAGCATAAAACGCGCGAGTTTAGTATACTGAATGCCATGGAGCTTCTTTCTAATCCCTTAAATATTCATCTTGTCGCGATTATTGAACTTGTCATCATTTTGGTTTTGATCTTCTTCATTTTCCAAAACCGTGATTCGTCCCGCATTACCACCAAGGCCTCGAACTTGCTTTCTATGCACGCGAAAGATTTAACCGCTTTGGCGAAAAAAAACGCGTTTGATCCGGTGATTGGTCGCGAAAAAGAAATCCGCCGCTTGATTCAAATTCTTTCGCGAAGTAAAAAAAATAACGCCATTTTGGTTGGCGACTCGGGCGTAGGCAAAACCGCGGTCGTGGAACAGTTAGCGAAGGAAATGGTCAATGGGAACGTTCCCCCGCTCTTACGTAATAAAATCCTCATGAGCCTTGACCTTACCAGTCTCATTGCCGGAACCAAATACCGCGGCGATTTTGAAAAACGGTTATACGAAATTCATCAACAAATTCAAGCATCCCGAGGAAAAATTATTTTATTCATCGATGAAATTCATACGCTGGTAAATGCCGGCGAGGCTGAAGGCGGCATGGGCGCGGCCGATATTTTTAAACCCGCGCTTTCCCGTGGCGAGATTCAAATGATTGGCGCGACAACGACGCAAGAATATATTGACATTTTTCAAAAAGACACAACGCTCGACCGCCGGTTTCAATCCCTAATGGTTCCGGAAGCTGACTCTAAAATGACTATTGAAATTTTGCAATCCATTCGTGATCGGTATGAAAAACATCACAGCGTGAAAATCACCGACAAAGCGATTGCTGAAGCTGTTGCGATTGCCGAACAGTACTTACCTAAAAAACATTTTCCGGACAAAGCCCTAGATCTTATTGATGAAGCAGGCGCCAAAGTGCATTTATGGGCTATTCAAAATCCGCGTCATTCCTTAAGTATTCCCGAAGTGACGCCACAAGATGTTCGCGAAGTTTTGGGCGATTGGTTAAACCAAGACCTTACCAAAAAACCGCCGAAGAATAGAATCAAAAAGTCATCAGCGGTCAGCTGACAGCTGTCAGTGATAAGAATAAAAAGACTTGAACCTTCTTTACTGTCTGCTGACGGGCTGACTGCTGAAATTTAAGCGATCATCCTCTTAAACTCCTCCACCATCGGGACCTGCTCGGTTTCAACACCCAAACTTGCTCCAACATAAAACGACGCCCAATCCAACACCATAATTGCGCGGAAGATTTTTTCAAAAGTTTTGGGGATGTTTTCTAGCGCTGCCTCCGACACCTTCATGCCGCGGTCTTGGTATAACTTTTTTACCACATCCATGCGTTTTTGTATTTGCGGATGATCGCTTTCGTCGCGCAAGAGAACAAAATGGAACATGTCACAGAGTTTTTTTGTTTGAAACGTTGCGTCAAAACCCGTCATCTCGTTGTGATTTAATTCTGGCAATGCATTAAAGAACGACGGCACTTTACCGGTTTCATTCATTTTAATTTTAGCAATACGCGCCAACTCAACGTTTCTTTGCGATGCGTAAAAAACCGGCGCCTTTCCAGAAATGTCAGCGGCCAACGCTTTGCCTTTTTGTTCAAACGATGGATCATTAAGCACGGTCACTAAATCTGCCATTTCTTTAAGCGCATCGTGCTTCCCCATAAGCGCCATAAGCGCCATGGCGCTAAAACCTAAAGCCGCGCGTGGTTGAATACCCGTGTTGGGCAATTGCACATACGGCACACCATCGGCTTTGGCTTTTTCTAGAAGTTTTCCGCCCACTGCCAAAACCGCAAGAGCTAAACCCCTTACCCTTGCCTCATCATAGCTACTTAATGTTTCTTCCGTGTTGCCGGAATACGAACTAGCAATAAAAAGATGCTCTTGGTAGTCGCGTTCAGGCATTGCGGGCAAACCATAATCGCGGTGTGTGCGCAAATCACCATCAGGTCTTGCAATTCGTAACAAACCCGAAGCAAGGTTTGATCCGCCCATACCACAAACAACGATGCCGGATTTTGGCGACAAACTTTCAACATTTTCCACAACCGGCTTAAATGCAAATTGTTGCGGAAAATCACGGATAGCGCGCTCCATGGACATACTAATAGTATACCATGGCTATTGCCTATCCGCAATGTGGACATGTGCCATCCTCATTCATTTCCGCTCCGCATGATGGGCATGTTTCATCTTCCATATACTCACCTCCTTTCAAGAACCCTAACATTATTTTCCACAGAAGACTTCCGTCGGCGCGTAGGGTACGGAATCAAATTTTTGCCATCGGCATCGAATCGTCGGTCAATATAAATAACCACAGCGGCTAGAGCCGTTCCGAACAAATTAAAAACTTGATCTTTCGCATTATTCACATACCCGCCAACAGCGTCGGCGGCATCAAAAAAAATCACGCCAATAAATTCCAAAATTTCGTTGATCGATCCCATGCCCAACGCCAACAGCACCACAATTAACGAAAATGTCAACGGATTATTGCGCACGCGATACTGAATAAACGGTTCTAATAAGTTATACGCAAGAAAGGTCGACAAAAAACCACCAAGCAAGTGCACAAGATTATCCATCCGAAAATCGCTGATTAAATAGACATCGTACAATTTTGTTGTGCAAATATAAATGTGGCCCGAGGACAAATGTAACAGAATAAAAAGCGACGCAAACACCATAATCCATTTTTCCAAGCGCACGCGCGGGGAAACAATAATAACAACAAAAAGCATGACGATCAGAACGATGGTATAAAAGAAAAATTCGCTATTGCGTTGCACCAGCGAAATACCCAAAAACACCACAAGATACAACAGCGTAAACAGGGCAAGTCGCGAGTGAATGATGCGGGACAATGCTTTTGTCATCATATAAGTATATATGATACCATGTTCTTATGACCTTCCAAAATGCGATTCTTTTTTATCTTGCGCTCATCAACGTCCTGACCTTTTTGGTGTTTGCCTTCGATAAAACATTTGCGCGTCAAGAAAGTTGGCGCGTGCGTGAACGTTCACTGCTTTTTCTTGCTCTTCTTGGCGGATCGCCGGCCGCTCTTTTTGCCATGCAAACGTTCCGTCATAAAACTCGAAAAACGTCCTTTAACCTTGTTCTTGCTTTGATTCTGCTTTTACAAATAGCGATCGTCGTTAGCCTTCTTTCTGTGCGGCAATAATTTGGCTGTGTATCGATTGCAATTCTTCCGGCGATGAAACATGCGCTAACGCCGGGTTGAGTTCATTGCCCTCATTCACCGGTACCAGATGAACGTGCAGATGCGGAACGCCAAAGCCTTCAATCGCCACACCTATGCGCTTTGCCTTCGTGACTTTTTTTAAGATGACGGCAACTTTTTTACACGCCGAAAACAGCTCGCCTAAACTTACATCGTCAACATCTAACCAGTCATCGATCTCTTTGCGCGGCACCACTAACGTATGCCCGGGCTGAATCGGGCGAATATCTAAAAACGCCACGAATTTTTCGTCCTCCCATATTTTGTAGGATGGGATCTCGCCCTGGATAATTTTGGTAAAAAGGGTTGTCATACAATGATTTTAACGGCTTCTTTGTTCATACGCAAGGTGTGCAAAAACTCTAAAAAAAGCCATGGCGCCAAAGACCTCTACAAATTCCTGCACAAAATTTGGGTAGGGCGTCCATAAACGTTCAGAAGCTTCTAAAAGGATCACCAAAAGGAATGCAACGACCCCATAAAGCGCCCATCGTCGAGTCATGCCTTTAGGATCAAGAATGCGGAAGAGATCAAAAAGACAAATGGCAACAAGAATCCCGATGGGAAAATAGAGCACAATCCATAAACGGCCGGCATGGCAAATGTCAAAAATTGGACATAAGAAATTCTCCCTCACTAAGGGTGTAACAACAAACTCATGGAAGGTGAACACTTCATCGATGGTAATTGTTAAAACAGAAAAGATTGAAAGCGTCAAACCCATCAGCACTCTTAAGCGTCGTTGATTGCATAATTCTCGCACCATTAACGAAATGAGCGGAACGAGGATGCTTAAAAAAATCACTGCGCTTAATAAAACCGGAATATTCCCTTCGTCATCGACGTTAATGCTATATGGCGGATAATCATTTGTGACGGCAACAAATAAAATATTAACAACGACCAATAATCCGAAAACTATCAGCACACCTTTAACCCACACGTTTGCAAAATTTAGTTTTGTTGCCATCCGGCTTCGGTTTCAAAATGCATATAAAAAAGAATAGCCGCTATTATTTCGACCCACTCTTGAAAATCATTTGCATAGGGCGAAAACGCCGGCTCTATCCACTCAATAATGAAAACAGAAAAAAATAGGAGTACGCTCATGACAAAGAGACGATTGTGTTCAGCGCGCAACCCCGAGAGCATCAAGCCCAATGTAATGAACGCACCAATAACCAGCACGACCGGAAGGTAAAACCACACCCACTCTGCGCCGTTAAAACAGATGCGTACGGCTTCGCAGTAGTCCGTAAAAAACGCGCGGCCAGAGCCATCGTGAAAAAGAAACAACTCATCGGCAATCAGAAAAAAAATTAACACTCCCATGAGACCGTATAAAAAAGCGGGCAAGCGTTGTTGACGGAGTACGAATCGGCGAATAGCGGACACCAAAGGAAAACCCATGCTCAAAAAAACCAGCGCGGAAAAAAATGTGGGAACATTCCATTCTTCATCCAAGTCAATCCACGGCGGTGGGACACTTCCTGTCCAACGATAATAAAAAACGTTGTAAAGCAAAATCCCCGTGAAGAGAATAAACACGCCACCCAACCACCAACGTGAGTTTTTGCGTAAAAGCATATTAGAGCTCATCTTAACGCGCACGGGTCAGTTTCCACACGACACTCGGAATCACCGTACTGCTGGCATAACCATCGGCTGTCACCACATACACATTCCCCATGCGGTCGGACGCAACGCCTTGAATATCTTCGTAATTAAACGCAAAATCAATGACTTCCAACAGCGTTCCTTCAGCCGTGTACGATGTTAATGTGCGGTTACGATTGTCCGAAACCCAGACCGTGCCTTGATCGGTTTCAAAAAGCGCCTCGGGTTCTAAATGCGTGGACAATCCCCACGGCTCCACGACGCCGTTACGATATTGCATGATTTTTCCCGACACATCGTCGGTCACCAATACGTTTCCGTTTGTGAGCATGACCACATCTTCCGGAGCTTCTAAACCATCTTGGGCATTAAGGAGCGTGGTAATCGCAAGAGTTCTGCGATCCACACGGAAAACTTTGTTCACACTTTCGTCCACAACATAGAGCGCATCGTCATTCACAAACAACCCTTCAGGGTGTGGCAACTTTTCATGATCCTCCAAATACACTGCCCATCCGGTGCGTTCGCGATATTGGTAAATAATCCCGGCGGTGCTATCGGACACAAATAATGCGTCCGAGGTGACAGCCAAACTATCGACATCGGTTAAAAGATGTTGAGGGTCGGGCAAAGTCAAAATAGCGCCATCGTTATACACGCGTAAGACATTGGGGCCGCCTTCGTTTGCGACCACCACGTCCCATGACGGATGCCAGACAATATCGTCCGTATGCTTTGTTCCATCTTCCGGGCCCAAGATGCGTTCAGCTGTCCATAAGTCCGAGATAATCGGCGTGCCGATGGTGGGTGGAAAAAGCGCCACGAAAATAAAACCAAAGGCGCAGGAAGCGGTAAAGAAACTTGCAGACCAAATATGCCGCGGCGCATCAATGCGATAACTGCGATCGTTAAAAAAGGCCGGGTAAAAAAGCGTTCCGGCGCAGGCTACAAAAAGAAGCGCGGCCAAATATTCTAACGATTCTTCTAAGAAGTTAAACAGCTCCGAAGGGTCGCGCGCAACCACCCAAAAATCGCTAAAGGTCTGCTGGTCCCATGAACCGATAGCGGTAAACACCATGCGTATCACGGATTCAAACGTGACGTCTAAAGTATCGAAAATCATGGCCACCAAAAAAACCAAAACTCCGGCAACGAGTAATTTAAATGATCCTTTTACTTGTAGTTGTTTATACACATCCGTGACATACAATACGGTTCCGGCAACCATGCCTAAAAGCGCGTAACCAAACGTGATGAAATCGGTAAACGCGTGATTGATTCCGGTGCGGGATTCAACAAAGTTTCCAAAAAGTTCATGGAGTTGAAAAAGTTCGTCGAAAGCCGCAAACAAAAACACGCCGCCTAAAATGATCCACGGCCATTTGGCAAATGCCGTCTTTTGCCGCAATGTGCCAACGAAAAGAATCACTGCCGCGGCAATGAGACTAAAACCCGTGAACCAACGCACCCAACTCATTTCTTCCCGCAACCCATGGTCGGTATCAAAAGCGTAAGTAAAGAGCAAGCCGAACACAAAAAGCGAAAAACCCGCAACAACCCACCGCGTTCTAGGGAACCCATGCCATGCCATCGCAAGCGTGTAAAAAAAGAACAACATCAAACCCACACTCACCCGCATAACTTGCTCATAGCCAACGGTTGTGTTGGCGCTCTGCTCTAGGAGTTTTAAAATACTCGGCGTTAAAACCACGCTCAATACCACGGCCACACCAAACGTTACAAACAATCGAAATATTAACCCGCTATATTGACGAAAAAATCGGTACATGACAAAGCGTTAAAAGATGGACTCTGTTTTATTTTACCAAATAAAGCGTACTTTCCACAACTTTTGCTCTGTTGCGCGTCTTTACCCGTTCGCAGTATAATAATCTTATGAAGATTTACACCAAAACCGGAGACAATGGTGAAACGTCTCTTTTTGGCGGTGACCGCGTGCCAAAATCTTCCGACCGTATTAGCGCAACAGGTTCTATTGATGAACTGAATGCGGTTTTAGGAGTGGCCGAAAGTTTTTGCCGGAATGAAACGTGTCAGCCGATCATTCGTGAACTACAAAACGACTGCTTTCGCATGGGCGCAGATATTGCAACCCTGCTTTCGCATCCGCATAGCATTGAACGCATCACCGCTGACGACACAGAACGATTAGAAAAATTGATTGATGACTTAGACCGGAACCTGCCCGAGTTGCATAATTTTATTTTACCCGGCGGAACCACGTGCGCGGCGTATTTGCACTTGGCGCGAACCGTGTGCCGACGCGCCGAACGCAACGTGAGTCATTTGCAAACGCAAGAAGATATAAATTCGGAAATTCTTAAATTTCTCAATCGCTTATCCGATCTTCTTTTTGTGATGGCACGCCTTGTGAATAGCAAAGCTGATTGCAAGGATATTCCGTGGCATCCGCGCAACGCGACAAAATCAACATCAACTTATTAGAAGATGGGTTCCAGCACACGGACTTGTGGTGACCCCGCTGACGCCGGCACGGTGATTAATTCATCGCTATGATCATTGTCGACATCGCCGGAAGCCACGTTGACCCCACCGGTAAAGCCCTCGCCATAAGCCAGGAATTCATCTAACACCTCGCCAGAAATATCGGTGATGCGCACTGCCGGATTTGTACTTTGCGTTCCAATACCGATAACGATTTCTTCTCGCCCATCGTCGTCAAAATCCCCTGCTGTGATACTGGCCCCATTCCCTGCCGCTGTCGTAAAGGGGTAGAAACCTAGAGTTAAACGTTTCACGCTTCCGGGCACAATGCCAAAAACTTGCACATGCGAGTCACTGCCCGTTGCCGGAACCGTTAAAATTTCTTCCACGCCATCGCCAAACAGATCGGCGGTTGCTACACGAATCCCGCGACGAAAATTGGCATCATACGCAAAGAAGTTGGCTAAAATACTGCCATCTTTTTTATGTACCGTCACGTGTGGCCCACCACCGCTATCTGCCGCAATCAACATTTCGTCTTTGCCGTCACCGTTCACATCGCCGCAGGCAATATACGCGCCCTTGGTAAATTTGCCGTCAAGCGCAAAAAAGCCCGGGCTTAACGCCTTGCCTTCGCCATTAAACACGCGGACATGCGGACGGCCTCCGGGCCCGGCGATCGTGACAATTTCCCGTGTTCCGTCACCTTCTAAATCACAAACCGCCAAACGCACACCCGGTGTTACGCTTTTGTCATACGCAAAGAAAGAAGTGCGCAAATTTCCGCCTTCTGTCCATACTTGCACTTGCGGCCCCATGCCCGTGCCTGCCCCCACCACAATTTCTTCACCCGTGTCCGCGGTTAAATCTCCAGACGCAGGAAAATACCCGCCCTTTAGACTTTGGGTGAGCGCATAGAAACTTGCTGTTGCGTTTCGTACCTCTATATTTTCCCCTTCCACATTATTGGTATAATGTGTCGAGGGTGTGACGCCGTTTTGTGTTACTTCAAAACCTTTGACCAGTGTGTCACTTTGCGAATCACTGTTGGTCACGCGAACATCATAGTAGCCTGCGGCCATTTTTTTGAACGGTAATTCCACCGTCATACTTTTCCCATCGGCTGCCACATAGGCTTTAACAACATCATAGGGTCCAAACCGCACGGCCGCTCCGTGGCGAAAATTGCTGCCCTTTACTGAAATCATTTTGGTTTCTGGCCCATACCCCCAGACTTCTAACTTATGCGGGTCGGTTGCCGTGACATCTGGGGCTTTTAAGGTAAATGGCGCAGTGCCAGAAATATCGACTTTGCGAATAAGATCGTTGAACATGTCGGCAATATACAACGTGGTGCCATGAGACACTAATCCTTTGGGATTGTTGAACGACGCATTCACGCCATTGCCATTTTTAAATGTTTCCACGCCGTTGCCCGCTACGGTTTTTGTTAAACGTGTCGAAAGCTCAATTTGACGCAAACGCTGACTGCCCGCTTCAGACACGTACAACTTATCGCCAACAATTTCTACATATTCCGGCGTGTTAAAATAGGACAACGTTCCGGTGCTGTCTAAATAGCCCGACGAACCCGTGCCTGCCAGTGTCGTCACCGCATTGGTGGTTAAATCAATGGCGCGAATCACATGATTGCGGCTGTCTGCTACATACAGCGTTTTGCCATCGCTGGAAACATCGACACCAAAGGGTCGCGAAAATTGCGCGGCGGAACCTAACCCATCTTTATAGCCAGCGGTGCCCGAACCGGCAATTAATGTCGTTTCCCCGGTGGCTATGGTCACACGACGAATGCGATTATTGGCCGTATCCGCCACATATAAATACCGATCGTCTGGCGAAATCACTAAGCCTGACGGGTTATCGAAGTACGCGCATCCAGACACGCCGGTGGTAAACGTGTTCAAACATTTAGTACCTTCTTGGTAACCGTTCGCCGTTTGCCCATCGTCATTGGTATTACCTGCACCGGTGATTAAGAAATCGGTTTGCGTGGCAATGGTAATGCCGCGGATGCGATGGTTATTGCGATCCGTCACATATAAGGTGTCGCCGGAGCTGTTGATGTCGATACTCGATACGTCGCTGAATCGTGCGTTGGTGCCAGAGCGCGCTTCTTGATAATTATCTACACTGTTGCCAATCAATGCGCTGACGGCCGCGGTGCTGGGATTGACGACGCGAATTTTATTATTTTCCGCTAAATAGATTGTTCCAGCATCTGGGCTTAACACCATGTCTTTGGGCCTACCAATAAGCGCTACCGATTTTTCGCCATTCACATTGCCAAAACGATCGCCGCCCGCAATAAAGGTAGATTCGTCCGGCTCGTCCGGATCCACTTCGTAAATCTGGCTCGAGCCACCGTTCAGAATACGAATCACATTTCCGCGCATTTCTAAATCTGCAACAGAATTCATGGTGATCATTTGCGGATCGTCGCGAATAAGGCTGACGGTATTGGTTGCTAAATCGATCTCGGAAAGTTGGTCAAAAAAACCATCGTTGTCTGCCACATACAGCATGTTGCCGCTTTTGGTTAAACCCCCAAGGTTCATAAAACTTGCCGCTTCCCCCACGCCTTCTTCGTAGGCATTTTCCCCAGAGCCTGCAATAACTGAAACCGCTCCACTGCCCGCGTCCACTTTTATGACGCGGTGACGATGCGTTTCTGCGACATACAAATCGTTGCCACTGACAATAATTTCCGTGGGCATTTGAAGACCCGAAGCGACGGTAGTAAGCCCGGAGCCCGATGTGGAAACTTTTTGCACATTGCCACCGGTGGCATTGGTAAAGTACAACGTGGAACCCGACAAAGCCATACCGTGCGGGCCATCTAAACCGGAAACAAGAGTGGACACGCTTCCACTTTGAATTTTTCTTATGGCGTCATTGGCATAATCTGTTACATACAATACGCCACTGGAATCGCGGACAACGGCCTTAGGATAGGCAAACGTTGCACTGCCTGTTGCGCCATTGGTAAAACCATAGGCGCCGGTACCCGCAACCGCATGCACCACACCATCGGTTCCAATCGAGCGAATGGCATGATTATAAGTATCGGCCATATACCACACGCCGTCACTACCTAACGTAATATCTTCGGGTTTGTCGAACTGCGCCAGTGTTTGATCTTGCCCATCGCCGCCAATCATTTGGCCAACAAAGGTGGTAACATCGCCAAACGTAGCAAAAGCGCTAGAAGGCAAAACAAAAAACGCGCCAACTAAAAGCGCGAGAATAAAGTTTTTTTGTTGATGAGTGGTATTCATATCTTCTCCAAGGATAAGAATAAAAAAGTTTTAATTCTTCC
>CAZRYK010000015.1:0-23930 GCA_964604315.1 uncultured Gammaproteobacteria bacterium | reverse complement strand
GATTGGTTCGAACTTCCGCATTGCCGACCGCACTTTGGTTTTGGATTTCAAAAATACCTTCAAAATTGCGGAAAAATACCATGCCGAGGCGCTTTGCGCCGAGGCTTCCAACCTTGATTTTTCGAAATGTGATTCTTGGCGGAGAGGGTGGGATTCGAACCCACGAGACTCTTACGAGCCTAACGCCTTAGCACGGCGCCGCCTTCGGCCACTCGGCCACCTCTCCATTTTCTCGGCAAGCCTCGATTAAAATCAAAGCTTGCTTTGCGAGCGTAACATAAATAAACCTTTTTTTCAATGCTTAGGGCTAAAAGATTTTTTTTACTATTTTACACTCAAATCAAACTTTTCAGGTTTCTCGAGCAGTTCGCCTATCTTCATTAAAAACGCCTCAATATCTTGAAGGTGATTGTGAACAATATTATAAATTTGTTCAGGATCAATGTCGGCATATTGATGCACAAGAAGATTCCGAAGTTTTGCCATAGGGACGAGCTTCTCTTTTGCAAAGTCTTTTTCAACAATTCCCGTATCTCCAAGCCTTTCCGCAATTTCCTTGTATTCCACGGCGCGGGCTCTCGGAAGGCGTGAGAGTACATGCGCGCCAATATGAAACACACCCTCTAAAGCTAATCGTAAATGATGTTGCGCAAGGTCAAAAGAGTCGCCTGATTAAAAATCTTCTAAAGGCAATTCGCCAAGCTTCCGCAACTTCGTAATGTTGCGCTGAATACCGCTTATTCGTGGCATGATAGCCTCGCGTTCTAAAGGTTGTGTCATAAAGAGGCAAGAATTGTTTTATCAAAAATATCCAAAAGCGGGCGATAATCTGCGTACTCAAGAACGGTGCGTTCTTCAAAGGCAAGACGTTCTCTTGGCACGGAATCACAAAGAACTTTGCCGTAGCGCACCACATGCATCCGCAATTCTAATGGCGCTTCGTTTAAAAAAATAATATCCATCACATCATTTTTAAGCGTGCGTTTACAAAGTGGCGATAGCACATCATATAAAGCATTGTACGCTGCGCCTCCGCGTTTATGACCCTTTGATTTCATGAGAACGGCAAAATCATAGTCCGATAACGGGCCAGCAGAATTCTGTGCGCGTGAACCAAATAAATAGAGTGTTTGAACGCCCAAATCGCGCAACGCTTTCAGTTGTCGGGAGGGGATAATAAACTTCATATTATTATTATATCATGATTAGAGCTCATGTCAAAAATAATCTTCCGGCTATTTCAGCCCCCTTTGGCTTGCAACACATTCAGGACTCGTCAGAATAGTCCCGCTATTCCTCCTCATCCTTCATGTGTTTCGGCGCAAAGGTCATCTGAAATACCATGAAAGCTATTTTTGACATGAGCTCTAGCGCTTTCTAGCAAGGACAAGGGCGGTGATGTTGTTGCAACCGGCAAAGGTGAGCATTTTGGCGCATTCTTCCAAGGTGGCGCCGGAGGACATGACATCGTCAACCAAAACCACTCGCTGTGGGGGTGGGGTTGTAACGCGGAAGGCGCCATGAATTTCTTTTTTGCGTTCCTCGGCGGATTTTCCCATTAACGGTTTGTGGTAGGTAATGCGTTCTAAACCGTAACAACGCTGAATCGGCGCGTGTTTGGCAAGGTGATCTAATAACAATGCTAAGTGATTAAAGCCTCGCTGTTTTTTGCGGCGCGGATGCATGGGCACGCTCACAAATGGTAGTGCTGTAATATTTTCCGCATACGGCAATAGAAAGTGCGCCAACGGAGCGGCAAGCCCGCGCAACCCATCGTATTTATACGCATGCAAGGCTTTCTTGACCACTGGCGTGTCGTAATCGGTAGCAATGACAATATCGTGCAAATACGTTTTCTTTTGGCACGACAAACACAACCCCGTGTCATTCGGGAACAAACAATACGGACAGACCATGTCGTTCCATGGCGGAACAGTGGCAATACATTTTTTGCACAGATAAGTCTTTGGCGCACGACAGTAGACGCAGACTTTGGGGAACAGCCAATCGGCCAACATAAAGAGACGTCTTTTTACGGACGCCCATATTTTGTTCGAAACCGAGTTTCGAACACGTGGTTCGCGGAAATTAGGATTCGGTAAATTGCATTTTACCACGAAGCGTTTGAACTGTCACGGTCGAGCCATCGCGGAACCGGCCTTCCAAAATCGCATCGGCAAGCGGGTGTTCAATGTCTTGCTGAATGACGCGGCGAATTTCACGCGCTCCATGCTCCGGACTAAACCCGTGTTGCGCCACATACGACACCGCCGATGGTTGGAATTGTAGATGCATATTTTGTTGGTCTAATTTTTTTGCCAACAGGTTTAATTGAATTTTCACGATTTGCGTTACGGCCTCTTTCCCCAAAGGTTCAAACACCACAATACGATCCAACCGATTCAAAAATTCGGGACGGAACGTGTCTTTTAATTCGTCCATGAGCCGGCTTTTCATTTCTTCATACGCTTCTTGCGCGCGTTTTTTTTCGCTGGAACTCTTAGCTTCAAACCCCATGTTGGCGCCCGATTGCAAACTGTCCAAGCCCACATTGCTCGTCATAATAATGATGGTGTTTTTGAAGTTGATGACCTTCCCGGTGGCATCGGTCAATTGGCCGTCTTCCAAAATTTGCAACAGCAAATTAAAAATTTCCGGATGCGCTTTTTCGATTTCATCGAACAACACCACAGAATACGGTTTGCGTTTTACGGACTCCGTCAATTTTCCGCCATCTTTATACCCCACATAACCTGCCGGCGCGCCTATTAACTTTGACGCTTGGAAACTTTCGGAAAATTCCGACATGTCAATGCGAATCAACGCTTTGTCATCTTCAAAAACGGTTCGCGCAATCACTTTAGCAAGCTCGGTTTTGCCCACACCCGACGGCCCCAAAAACATAAACGAAGCTGTTGGGCGTAAGGGGTCGGTAAGCCCAGCGCGGCTACGTTTAATAAACGCCGCCACTTGTTGCACCGCCTCTTTTTGGCCGGCAACAAATGCCGATAACTCTTCCTCTAAATGCAACAACCGCTCGCGATCATTGGTGGTTAACTCTTCTAACGGAATGTGGGTAATACGCGCAACCACCGCGGCAATGTCTTGGCTGGTGATTTCACCTAAATTGCGCTGTTCGCGATTTTTCCGCTGTTTATCGAGTTCGCGAATTTTGGTTTGTAAAATGTGTTCTTTTTCTTTTAATTTCATGGCGTCGTTGAACCGTTCGCTGTAAATTGCTTGGTCTTTGGCTTCCAAAATCATTTTTAAATCTTTGCCCAAATGCCGAATGGTTTTTTCTAGCGGGTCGGGCTCTTGATGCACTTTTAATTTTGAACACGCTTCGTCTAACAGATCAATCGCTTTGTCGGGTAAATGACGGTCTTGAATATAGCGTGAACTTAACCGCACGGCCGCAACCACGGCCTCGTCCGAAATTTTCACATGATGGTACTGCTCGTAATTTTTCTTAATGCCGCGCAAGACTTCAATAGAATCGTCGTCCGTCAGTTCATCGACAATCACGGGCTGGAACCGTCGCTCTAACGCGGAATCGGATTCAATATATTTGTGGTATTCTTCAAAAGTGGTGGCGCCAATGACGCTAATCTCGCCTTTGGCCAACGCAGGTTTTAAAATATTGGCCGCGTCCATAGAGCCAGAGGTTGACCCCGCGCCAATTAAGGTATGTACCTCGTCAATGAACAAAATGATGTCCGGGTTTTGTTTTATTTCGTCCAAAATATGTTTAATGCGATTTTCAAATTCGCCCCTGTACATGGTGCCGGCAACCACCAAACTTAAATCCAAATTCAAGATACGGCGGTTTTGCAGAACCGGCGGCACGTTGCCCTCCATAATTTTTTTTGCCAAGCCTTCCACAATCGCGGTTTTGCCTACGCCCGTGTCGCCAATGAGCAGGGGATTGTTTTTGTTGCGGCGCGACAAAATATGAATCACGCGTTCAATTTCTGCGTTGCGCCCTATCACCGGGTCGATTTTTTTCTGCAGTTTGGGGTCGCAAAGATCGGTGGCAAAAAACTCCACAATCGATTCTTGTTCGCGCGTTTGCTGTTCGGCAACTTCGGGGTTTTTTGAAAACATGCGGGTAATATCCGGAAACTTGGACGTGCTCTTTAACACCACGCCCAAATGTTTTTTAACGTCTTGCGTTTGCAATTGGTATTTTTGCATCAACGTCGCAACATCGGTGATGTCCATCTCTAGCAAGCCCCACAGCAAATGCTCGGTGCCAATGTATCGATGATAATGTTTAGAAGCCACCAATGCGGCTTTGACCAAAATGTTTAAACTTTCCGACGACAAAACTGGCAAACTTTCGGCCGCCGCATCGTCTTCCAACGTCGCGGTTTCGGCTTGCACCTTTAGTCCGGATTTCCACAAGACTTCGGCGCCAATACTTCCGCGTTGGCGAATAAGCGCTTCTAACAAATCAGCGGGCAGGACTGTGGCGGAATTTTTCTTTTGCGCCAATATCACCGCCTCGCGAATGGTTCGTTTTAAATGCGTGGTGAATTTTTCGTAAATGGGGTTCATTGGACGGCGGAGCTCAAGGATTTATACAAATAATAGAAATAAATCGTGGAAATGGGGGGAAGAATCAGGCTGACAATGACCGGGCCAACCACTTGAATTAAACTGACCGAGATGGCAATAACGGCAAACAGTAAACCTAAAAGGAGCGTGCGGCCAAACACCTGCCAGAAATGCCCGCGAACCAAATCGCGACTGCGGCGTAGTGCGTCTAATCCGCGTTTGTCTTCGGCGATGAAGACGTAAGAAACGAACATGAGGTAGACGCCAACAATAATGCCGGGGATGACTAATAAGATGAGTCCGGCAAATGTTACGATCGCGGTGGGGATGACAACGCCGAGGTAGGGGAAAAATCGGTTCACGCCTATCTTTGCCGCGGCGTACCAATCGTTGTTGGTTTCGCGGTGGTGCACTAAATAAATGGTGGCCAATGTTCCCATGACGCCGATGATGGTGACGAGGAAGGTTAAAATCCCTACCAGAGCAGAAAAGGTGGTGAGGTCATTCGTGTTGCCATCGGCCGAATAGATAGCCAAGTTTAATGCCAAGCCGGGAATAGCCGAAAACAATAACGCGATCATGCCAAACGATCGCCAATATTTTTTATACGTGCCGATGCTTTGGGACAAGAGGGATGTAAAGTTGGGTAAAGTCATATATATGTAGATTTGAACTTACGGATTTGGATGCAATTCGAGGCGCAGGCGAGGAGCGAAGTAAACTGTACTGAAACGTACAGTGTCGAGCACCGCAGACTGCAACGAAGAAGTGCGCCAAATACGGAAGTTCATGTGCCCATGGAGCGGAGAGCCTTGACTCTTTCTTCAATCGGCGGATGCGTCGAAAAAAGATTAGCCAACGCTTTACCCGTATGAGCGCCAAAAGGATTAGAAATAAATAAATGCGCTGTTGCGTTACTGGCTTTGTTAAGTGGGCGATTTTGTGCGCCGATTTTTTCTAGTGCGCGGGCCAAACCTTCCGGGTAACGGGTTAAAAGTGCACCCGAAGCATCGGCTAAAAATTCGCGTTTGCGAGAGACGGCTAATTTAATGAGTTGCGCGAATACAGGGGAGAGAATAAGCAACACTAGTCCGATAATGGCAATGGCCCCGCCAGCGCGATTGTCATCGCTCCGCCTGCCGCCAAATAAGTGTGCGCGGAACAAGATGTCAGATAACAACACGATGACGCCAGCTAAGACAGCCACTAACATCATGACGCGCACGTCGTAGTTTTTAATGTGCGAAAGTTCGTGGGCAATGACGCCTTCCAGTTCTTCGTTTTCTAAGGCGTCGATGATGCCCGTCGTAACAGCAATAGACGCGTGTTGGTAATCGCGGCCAGTTGCAAATGCGTTCATGGCCGGATCGTTGATCATGTAGACTTTCGGCGTAGGAATGCCTGTCGCAATCGCAAGGTTTTCTACCATGCGGTACACGTACGGATTGTCTTCTTTTTTAATGGGGTGCGCGCCACTGGCAGTCAAAGCGATTTTATCGCCGGCAAAGTAACTGGTGAGCGTCATGAAGACGGCGATCATTCCGGCAAAAACAACCGCGCCGTAGCCATAATCAAAGTATTCACCAAAAAACCACCCTAGAGCGAGCACGAAGGCCATAAAGAAGAAGATGAGGAAGAACGATTTGCGTTTATTCGCAGTGATTTGGTTGTACATGGGAGAGTGGCAGTAAGTAGTAAGCTGTAAGTAATAAGTTTTTTTAGAGATTTACTTACTACTTATGACTTACTACTTACCGCTTATTTTCTAGAATTTCACCTGCACGTTTTCCCGTTGGCCGGCTTCTTCTATCTCAAACAGATCGCGTTGGGTAAAGCCAAGCATTTTGGAAAAAAGATTGTTCGGGAAGACCTCGATTTTTGTGTTGAAATCGCGCACCTGGCCATTGTAAAATCGGCGTGCGGCCTGAATTTTGTTTTCCGTGTCCGAAAGTTCGTCTTGCAGTTTGGCAAAGTTCTCATTGGCTTTCAAGTCCGGGTAGTTTTCCGAAACCGCAAAAAGCGTTTTTAACGCGCCAGACAGCATGTTTTCGGCTTGTTCGTGTTCTTTAACGTTACCGGCGTTCATGGCCGCAGTTCGGGCTTGCGTGACTTTCTCAAATAACTCTTTCTCGTGCGACGCATATCCTTTAACCGTTTCAATAAGGTTGGGAATAAGGTCGTACCGACGTTTCAACTGCACGTCAATGTCTGACCACGCTTCGCTGACGCGATTCTTTAACCGCACCAGACCGTTGTAAATACCAATGACCCAAAGCACCGCTACCACTAAAACCGCCAAAATGATCCATGCTATTGATGACATACGCTCTTCATTAGGAATAAGGGATAAGCGGTAAGGGATAAGTAATATTCTTAACCCTTATACCTTAACCCTTAGTCCTTATTTTCTGCTTCTATTAGACTCGTCCCTCAATACCATTTCTACTACAATTCCCAAATTTTGGTCAAAATCGTTTCAAAATCTTTCTGCTTAGCCTCCGGCTAAACATCAAAATTTATTCAACGATTTTGCCTCAAAATTAGGCAATTTCGCTACGAAAGCGTATTAAGGGGCAAGTCTATTTTAGAATCTTTCGCCTAAAATGTCAATGTTTTTCTGATGTATAAGAAAAACTAAAAAATTAACCCCCCTCCGTCAGTTCTGAAATACTCATCGCCGCCGCTCGGTAGATTTCAATGATTTTTTGTAACTCTATTTTTTTGCAAACTTTTTCGTCAGGTAATGTTGCATTCCTTCAAGTGATCCTTTGATAAAATATTTTTTTAGATTTTGTTTATTTACCTTTTTCCATTCATACTGTGAATGCTCTGAAGATATTTGAATATCGCCGCCTTGATAAAAAGCTTCAAAGAAGACCCAAAAAATATATTGGATTTTTTGTTGACTTTTTGAAAAGTAATAATGCCGTCCTACTGCCACGGGAATTTCATTAACCTTGTATCTTACTTTAGTTCCGATCTCTTCTTGAATCTCCCTCGTCATGATCTTGCGAAACGGCCGTCCTATTTCTTTTTCTCTAATGCGCCCGCCGAGTAAATCATAATAGCCCTGAAGGGAGCTTTTCTTCGGGGTTTTTAAGAGAAGTATCTCGCCCTTTTTGTTTTTGAGAATGATCTTCAGTGACACCTCGAAAAGGGCATTTTCTCTTTTGGATTCTTTTTTAGCAATTCTCATTAATTCTTTCGTGTCGCCTGAATTTCTCTTGCAATATCTTTTTGCGAGAACTTTTGTCCAATTTTACGTAGTTTTGTTTGCATTTCCGACAGGGATGGGATTTTTGTTGTCATAGTATTTCTTATCCCTTAATGCTTAAACCTTATACCTTACTGTTCACTCTTGTGCATAATTGAGATTGCGCAATTTGTATATTTATTTTATAATTTGAACATCGAAATGTCAATAAAATCAGCTGACAGCGGACAGTAATCCAGAAATTCGTTTAAAAATACTGACTGCTGACGGGCTGACTGCTGACCGCTGAAAAATGCTCAAGTTTCGGACAACCTTACACTTTTTAAGTTCCGCTACAACGCTTTTTATTATGGCCGGCGTTTTTTTTGTTGCGGGCGTAACAACGCGCGTGGCTTTTGCGTTTTGGGTAGATCCTCCCGATACGGCGATTCCCCCTCAAGGCGGCACCGCGCCGATCAATGTTGCCAATGTAACGCAAGAAAAGAAAGGGGGGTTGTATGTAGGCTCTAACAATGGAGTGTTAAAAGTCGGCTATGATTTATTGGACACTGACGTAACAAGTAGGTTAAAAATTAATGGCGCGGGCATGAATTACGGCATTTCCGTCCTCGGCGCCACCCAGCGCGGCCTATTCATTGATGGCCAAAGCACGTCCAATTATGGAATCTATGTCAAAGATACCCAAGGATGGGGAACGTACTCTGCAAGCGGCGGCACAAGCCCAGCCGGCGGTGTCTATGGAACGGGCGGAACCTACGGAGTCTATGGTGAGGGCGCCGGCGGCAGTTTAATTGCAGACACCTATGCAGTATATGGTAAGGGTGCGAGCATCTCAAGTGGCATTGGTACTGTATCACGTTATGGCGTTTATGGCATTGCTGGCACCATCCCCGCTCCGGGCGCAGGCGGTGGAAGTACCTATGGCGTGTATGCCGCAACACCCACAGGCAATGTCTACGACAATACCTATGCTTTGTACGTGAACGATCAATCCACGGCGCAAGGCGGCGCAACATCTCACGCGGCATATATTATCGGCCGATCGCGGATTGTAGAGAATTCAAGCATTGGAGCGGGTGCATTAGAAAACACCCTCGATATTTATTCTGAAACCGCGAAGTCGGGTTTGTATGTTCAACAGGGTAATGTTGCAGATGGCTCTGCGGCGATCTTTGGTTCCGGCGGGCAAACGGCTGTTTATGGGTTGGGTTCTGTGGCAGATATGTCGCCGAAGAACGATCTCACTTACGGTGTCTATGCGCAAGCGGGTAATGCATTAAACAGCACAAAATCTTACGGCGTCTATGCAAGGGCAGGTGGCGCTTTTAATAGTAGCGCTAGTTACGCGCTTTACGGAGACACGGGCACGGGTAGCAGTAATGGCAAGGGGTATGGGTTATACGTCACTAATAGTGGGCAGGCCGATGAAACACGAACAGCATTTTTTGAAGATACGCAAAATATTAATGAAACAAGTGTTGAAATTTCATCAAAATCCGCCGCTTACGGCTTAAAGGTGGTTGGCGGCAAAGACGCGGTGATTTACGCCGAGCCGCGTATTCGTGCCGGAGACTCGAATTCAAGTCTTAAAGCTGTTTATGGAAAAAGCCATGTAAGCGGTGGCGGTGAGCCACAATACGGTATTTATGGTGAAGGCGCAGACGTAACAGCCTTTGGGAGCACTTACGGGGTTTATGGCATTGCGGGTGATTCGATAACTGAAGGAAATAGGACGTACGGTGTGTATGGTGATGCTGGCGCGGGTTCGTATGGGGTTTATGCCAAAAGTCCGGGTGCGGGCACAGCATTTGCCGCGGAAAACGAAGACCACGGCTTTGGTTACGCCGCAAAGTTTAATGGGCTAGTTGATTTAGGTCCAGATGGCGTCTTTTCCGAAGGAGTGACTTTTTTAAATAATTACGTCTTTGCCGCGACGTATAATGGGGCTTTGTCTGTGGGCACCATTCAACCAACGGGAAAATTAACGGTTGAGGGCAATGGGCAGTTTCAAACTGATGTCAGCGCTTCGAGTTTATGGTTGACAGATCAAAATGTCGGTGGTAAGACGCGATATAAATTAACCGTGCGCGATACAAATACGGATGATCCGCAATTATGTATTGATATCCCAAAAACAGGAGCTATTTGTACAGAACAAACACAAATTTGCACTTCACGGGGGTTTGTGTCTTTGCGCGCAACAGATAGTAATGATTGTGAAGCTAAGTGTGTTGCTATAGTAGAGTCTGACGTGACGTGTCAATGGAATTGTTCGGGTAAAATTGGCTATGATGATTGTATAGGGAAGGGTACTGAAACAAGCGGTTTTGAATCGTGTCTAGACTATGTTCGTTCGATTTTTGAAACGGATAATCAAGCGCCAGCCGCAAATTGTTTTTGTGAATTTAAAAATGAGGATCCGGGTATGGGGGGCATTAAAGAATATAAACAAGCGGTCTATACCGGTGGTTACGATACAAAATGTGCAGATCTTACTGTAGCGCCAAAATGAATTTCAGAATTTTCATTCAACGCGAATCACCCCTCCATAGCCGTAGCTAGGAGGGGCGTTCTTCCGATCGATGTTCCTGTGACTATTTCACGAGGAGCATCTTTCGGGTTTGTTGTGTCCCACCCGTCGTGAGACGGGCGAGGTAGACACCGGACGGCACGGGCATGCCGCTGGCGTCTACGCCTTCCCACGTTGCGGCGTAGGTGCCGGCCGAAAGTTCGCCACTTACGAGCGTACGGACGAGGGCTCCGTTCAGATCGTAGACAGTGAGTTGTGCCATTCCAGCGTCGGCGAGCCGGAACGGGATGTGGGTTGATGGATTGAACGGGTTCGGCGCGTTCTGGCCCAGGGCGACCCGCGTCGCCGGAGTCGTGGGCGCCTCGCCCGTGACGGCCGTGGGCGACGTCCCGAACTCGTCTAGGACCACCCGACTCCCGAAGGAGCCGGTGCTCTCGTAGACGAGCCTGTCGAGATCCACAGTCACTGTGTCTCCCGACGCGAACCCCTCGACGACGAACCACAGTTCGAACTGTCGCATGTACTGCACGTAGCCAGTCCTGAACTCCATGGTCGTCGTCGCCCACTGCCCTCCGTCGAGGGCGTAAAGGTCGGTGTCCGGACTCCGGTCGTCACCGGAGTACCTAGCCTGAACCTCGATGTCCGCGCTTGTGAGCGCGGTCATCTCGGTCCAAGCGTTGACGTCGCTAAGGATTTCGTCCTCAGCGAAGTCGTCGGTCCGGATCACCGCCCAGCGTTCCCCGGTGGGGAGAACGCGAAGTCGCATCGCGAAGTTTTCCGCTCCGTCGATGCGCGCGGGCGGCATGACGATCTCAACCCGGTGGTAGCCGGGTTCGTTGATCGCCACCCACTCCCGGTTGGTCTTCGGGTCGGCCTGGGCCTGTGCCCGGCCGACGAAAGAGGTGGTCGAAAACAGAGCCCCGACGAGGATCGCCAGGGCCGCGAAAACGCGACGTCCGTACATCGCTGTCTCCTTTGCCCCGAACGCGGTCAAGCGTCGGGACGTGAATCGCCCATGGCGCGCGCTCAACCGGTCGGACGACCGGAAAAACGCACGTCGGTAACCTCCGCCACCACCAAATCGGAAATCAGGGACATCGCGTCCCCGTTCCCGACTTAAACTATATGTGGTTTCCCACTGGAAAAAGAATCTTCTTAGGGATCCGACCTCTGGAGGTCGGATCCCCCGTACTTCGGAGGCGTTGGACAAGTTCGTAACGAGCTTCAACCCCGTACCGTACGGAGCACCCCTTGTACAAGGTTGAATCCTGTACAAGGTCAGAACCCGAAATAGAACCAAACTGTCCAAAACCGAGCTTTGGACAAGCTGGAAATCGAAAGCCGGAAGTGACCCTCCTTCGCTCCGACTTTCCGTCGGAGCTGCGGCGGGTTAACTGCCTAACGTGCGGATATAGAAGCTGGTTTTATTATTTCATGTCCAAGGCAACTACCAACTTCCTTCCGCCTTCATCATCCGCCTACGGCGGATTCTTTCGGCGGAGGCAGTTAAAAAAAACTCTTTACCCAGTGGGAAAGTTATTAAAGAGCGTTCTGTTTGCCCAAGAAATTCAGTTGTCCGTCAATTCAACAATAACGCGCTACCCTAGCACACGTCAAAGCCTTTGTCAAGCCCACCGTGGTGGAAAACTAAGGAAAAAAGCCAAAGATCAGCAGTCCCGCCTTCGATCCTCCTAAACAACATGTTCTAAGCTAAGCTTAGAACTGCGATACCCGTATGTTCGAAACCGAGTATTGAACACAAGCCCGCGCCGAAAATAAAAACGGCCAAAGCTTAGCTCTTGCCAAAAATGTTGTGGTCTGATGTCCAACACCGAGTGTTTGACAAGATACATTTTTGAGAATACCCTTTATTTTATGAAACAGCGAGCTCGAATACAATTTATTGTGTATATTGAACAAGATGAGGATGGGGTTTACGTCGGCTCTGTTCCAGCTCTTCCGTCATGTCATGCGCAGGGGGATACTCAAGAAGAGATGCTCAACAATTTGTCTGAAGTCATCGATCTCTGTTTGCGGAACAACAAGCCAACGGATTTTCAAAAAAACAGATTTGTGGGCATTCAAAATCTTGAATTGATGCATGCCTAAACTTGTTCCCATTAAACCGAAGTCATTCATTAAGATTCTTCGGTATCTTGGATTTGAAGAGCGTGATGCACAAGGCTCGCATGTCTTTTTTCAACATCTCGATGGCCGAACAACTGTCGTCCCTATTCATCATAAAGAAATCGGACGAGGTCTCTTGCGGAAAATCCTGAATGATATTCAGTTAACGGTTGAAGAGTACGACAGGTTGCGTAGAAAAGTTTAGGACACGCAAGAGAATAAGAGGAGTACTTTATTATTGCATGATATTTTAAATATCTCCTTTAGGATATCATGCACAAAATTCGATTAAATGAAATTCTGTCAAACACTTTGATGTTGGACATTGTTGAAAAAATGGCCAAAGCTTAGCTCTTGCCAATGAGCAATGTCAAACACCCGGTGTTGGACAAATTGTGCACAATGCGGAAAAATAAAAAATGTGGTATAATCTTTTATTAGATAAGGTTTTACACAATACATTTTTCATGCGCACGTCATTACGATTTTACATTGGCTTTCTGGCAATCGCTCTTTTAACATTACCCACTTTCACGTCGGCGGGTGTTAATGACAATACACGGGTTTGGGGGTGGATTGGTGGAAACACCCTTGATGATGCGAATCCTGAAGACATCAATGATCCCAAAGCCGATAGATTGGGTTGGCTAAGTACGAATTGTTACACCTCATACAATGGGGGGTTTGAAAATCGCTGTGACGCGCCGACTTATTATGATTACGGGGTGAGTATCGATGTAAAGACGGGCATTGTGACTGGCGAAGGCTGGATAGGTATTGCCGATGACAACGACCCTGCAAATCACGCCATTGGTTGGCTCTCGTTTGATTACGACATGGTATGTTATGGGCAACCTCCGACTTGCGAGCCGCCGGCGTTACCTAGGCCGATCGAGGTTCAAGGTAAAAAATACGTTGCCCGTGTTGTGGAGCAAGGAAATACATTTATTTTTGAAGGGTGGGGGCGGATTTTAAGCTTAAAACAAGAAGGGGAACGGCTAGGTTTTAACGATTGGGGTTGGGTAAAATTAAGTCACAGCGATGGCGCAGGGCCCGATGCAGAGTATGCGTTAGAATTTGTACCGCAAACGCGTGTGGTTAGGGGGCTTTCTTTTTCCGGCGGGGGAACGGTGACCGGCGGGGGGTATGATATGGGCACGGGCTTGGGTTATATTGCTGGCTCGATTGGCCCGGTAAACTTCCCGTATTTTGAAACCACATTGGGCGATATCTATGGCCGCACAAAAATCGGTAGCGCAAAAACCATTGGACCGCCGACAGAATTATCGCGCTACACGGCAACATACTTGGCGCTTTCCTCGGGCACGATTAAAGCTGTTGGTGTTTCCCCAGACGGTGCAATTATCGAGAATCTTGATTACAGCATTGCTTTGCCACAAGACGTAAATCGTTTTACAAATGTTTTAGGCAAGATTCCTATTTACGGCAACGCGCCGCAACTGGCAACAGAGATCGGAAATGAGGGCAAAAATGTGTTTGGGGAAAAAATTACGCTATCGAATAAAACAAAATCTTCGCAAGTTTGGAACAATGGAAAACCCCGGCTTAATGGGAGCGTCACGGTGATTGCAGGCAATTTCGAGATCGATCAGCTATTAGAGTTTCAGAATGGTAACGTGCCCGAGCCGCGTGGCGATGGCGTTGTCTATGTTAAGGGTGATTTGAATATTAAAAGCACCATGTCCTACCAATCATTATCGGGTATTGGTGGTAATATGGAGCGCATTGCATCGGTGGTGTGGATTGTTGAGGGCGATGTTAAAGTACCTTACACCTTGGGCGATGATAACCCGAATAACACCGATATTGTTGGCGCGTTCTTTGTTCTGGGGCGTGCTCCGGACGCCGATGGCATTGGCACATTCACGGTGGAAAGTTTACCTCTTAATTTATATGCCGCAGGCGATCGCGACAAACCGTTTGTGATGGAAGGGTTGGTGGTGGCGGAAAAGTTCGACCTTCAACGCACCTACATTGATGAAGTCGTTGTACAAAATCCTGCAGAAAAATTTATAAACGACGGCAGGTTCCTGATTAACCCGCCGCGGAGCATGCGCTCTGTCTCCGACGCTCTGCCTGTTTTTTCAACAAGCATACCTGAATAAGTAATGAGTATTTAGTAATTGGTAATGAGTAGATTCTTAAAAAACCACTCATTACTAACTACCAACTACTGTCTACTGCCTCACCTATGTCCCTTGGCTCTCATAAATCTTACGTTGGTATCGACATTGGCAACTCGAGCATTAAAATTGTGGAATTCGAGAATGCTTCGGGCCGGCCAAAGTTATTGACGTACGGATTTTTAGAAGAAAACGTCGACATTTTAAAAAGCGAGTCACCAGAAGACGTGGCGCGCGTTGTGGAAGCGATTATTAAAATCAAAAAAGAGGCGCGGGTGTTGTCTAACAAAGCCGTTGCCGCGTTGCCCAGTTTTACCGTGTTTAGTTCCATTATCGCCCTGCCGAAAATGTCCAAAAAAGAGATTGTGTCGGCCGTGAAATGGGAAGCCAAAAAATTTGTGCCCATGCCGCTCGACGAAATGATTTTAGACTGGAAGGTGTTGAGCGCGGACTTAAAAGATTTAGACATGGCGTCAACCCAGCACGAATCACCGCAAGATTTAAAAAAAGAATCGCCGATCACGGAAAAAGTCACGCAAGAAAATACCGACCCGCTTGCACAAGCCACGGCCGCTCTGCAGGGCAACAAAGAAACCATTCGTGTGTTGCTTACCGCCGCGCCTAAAAAATTGGTGCAACGCTATACAGATATTTACAAGGCCGCCAATTTAGAGCTGGTGAGTTTAGAAACCGAAAGTTTTGCCTTGGAGCGTTCGTTAATTGGCAACGATCCGTCATCTATTATCATAGTCGACATTGGCGCGGTGTCGTGTGACATCAGCGTGATTGTGAACAAAATTCCTATTTTAAGCCGTAGCATTGACGTCGGCGGCCGCACTATTACCACAGGTATTGCCAAAAGTTTAAACGTCACCGAAGACCGCGCCGAGCAATTTAAACGCGACTTTGGCTTGGCGGTGCCAGATGGCGGGGCTTCAGACCAAGTGCCGCAAAACATTGCGTATGCTATTAACGCGATTGTGAATGAAATCCGCTACATTTTAAATCTGTATCACAGCCACAGCGAAAAGCCGATGGAAAAAATTATTGTCTCCGGAGGGTCCAGTTTTATTCCCGGCCTTCCCCAACACTTAGAAAAAGAGTTACACTTACGAACATACATTGGCGATCCGTGGGCGCGCGTGGTGTACCCGGTGGAATTAAAACCCATATTAACCGAGCTTGGCCCCCGTTTTGCTGTTGCTGTGGGCCTTGCCATGAGGGAAATAGTATGAGCACCATCAACCTTTTAGGCCATAACGAAAAGAACGATGCCGGAAAACCTGTGAAAAATCCGTCGTCTTTACACTGGACCGATCCGCAAAAAGAGACGGTAGAGTTTCCTATGGAAAAAGGCGGAGTCATGGCTTTTGTGCGATCGATTTTTAGTAAAAAATCTAAAGGCGCGCGCGTGGTGAAAGAAAAACATGTTCACGAACCGCAGAACGCAAAGGCGAGCAACACTGGAAAACACGATTTAGATGCATGGCGAAAAATTTTAGACGATCGCCGCAAAGAGATTAATGGCGGCAAACAAACAGCGGTGCAAACCATGCCAGAAACGCGGTCTGTTCTGCCAAAGGTCAGCAATATGTCTTCGCCGACGCAACCAGAGAAACCGGAAGCATCCGGTGAAGCGCAAAAACCCGCGCATGATAACGTTATGCCCGTGGTAAAAGCGGCAGTGAAAAACGAAGGCCAAGAGACTGCCGGCGAGGTAGTCACCGACGAGAATTCATTAAACGTCAACTTAGTGGGGCGGGGTTCGAGCGCAGAAGGCCCGCGAAACATTCCTCAACGCAAATGGGGGTTAATCATTGTGAGCGCGTGTTTGGCATTGGCTATTCTTACCTGGGGCGGGTTGAAAATTTACCACCGCACCGTGATTTCCGATGTGAAAGCATTAGACAGTCAGATAGCGGCATTGAACGCCGAACTTACCGCGCAACAATTTACCGAAAAAGAAGCGGTGGAATTTTCAAAGCGCGTAGAAGCCACCCAAGACCTTATGAACAACCGTATTCAATGGGGCAATCTTCTTGCGCTTATTGAAACTACCACGTTAGACGATGTGTATTATTCATCCATTCAGGGTGCGGAATCGGGTAGCGTGACACTGTCTGCAACAGCGCGTTCGGTGCAAGCCGCCACCGAGCAAGCCTTGGTGCTAGAAAAAACCGATGGCATTGCGTCGGTGAAAATGTCTACCTTAACCAATGCCACGGAAACGCGAACCCTCACCGATGACACGGGCGCAGAAACCACCACGGACATTGCCGTCACCAACTTTACGCTCGATTTAACTTTAGAAAAAGAACTGCTTGTTCTATAACGTATGGCTTTCGAACATCTTACATCGCATAAAAAAGACACTCTCTTAGATCGCTATGGATTAGTTATGGGCGCAGGTCTTGGCGTGGCGATTTTATTGCTTGCGTATTTCTTTTTTATTGCGCCGCAGATTTCGGAACTTCGCATGGACGCCACCAGCACGCGTGCGGCAAAACAAGAAGAGTTGGTGCAGACGGAAAATCGCGTGCGGGCGTTGCAATCGGTGCGCGATAAACTAGAAAACATTACACCTGCAGAACTTAACCGCATGGAAACTTTGCTTCCGGACAGCGTAAATGTTCCGTTGTTGTTGCAAGAGATGGACAATATGGTTCGCGGCGCGGGCATGTCGGTTGCCAGCATGAGTGTCGTGGAGGCGGCAACAGAAATTGCATCTGCATCGGCAGACAGTACATCGGTACGGCAAAGTCAAAACGCCTCGGTGCATCCGGTCGATGTTCAATTAAGCCTCAACGCGGGCGGCGATTACGCATCGTTTAAAAATCTTCTTCAAACAATCGAAGCGCATAATCCGTATATTGAAATGAATTCACTCACGTTTCAAACGGGCACAGAACAAATGAGTTTAGCTTTGCGCACATATTACTACCAATAATTATGGAGCAATCCAAACGACAATGGATTTTGGTGGGGGTGCTGGTGGCGCTTATTGCCGCAACGGGCGTGGTGTATTTGCGCGGTAAAGGCGGAACATTTTTGGTAACCGCAGAAAATCCCTCGACGCCGCCTGACGCCATGACCATTCTTAATAAAGTTCCGGACTTATCTTTTTTCTTGCGCCCGGATTTTATTCTTTTAGACGAAGCATCGGTTTCGGTTTATGCGCAACAAACGCTTGCGATTGTGACCCAGGGCGCTGTTCCGGTTTCACCGGCAGACGCAACCGCGGGGGACATGCATGTGGGCGGCGCGATTTTATTAACCTGGCAAACTCCCACCTTTGACCCGTCGATTTCCGAAGCCGTGGTTTATCGCTCCGACGTTTCCGGTACGCTTGGTGAAGTGATTGCGCGCGTGAAACCCGCGTCGACCATCGCGTTAAAAGATTCCTATGTCGATCGCGCAACAGCAGATCATCCGCTTGTGGATAACCAAACCTATTACTATACGGTTCGCACGGTGAATGCCGGTGGAGTGGAATCGGAAAACACGCAACAAGTGCCGGGTTTAGCCACCGATACGACAGCACCCAACAGTCCGACGGGTGTTGTGTTAACCAATTTGCAAGACGGCACGCTCAAAATAGCATGGGACATTCCCGAAGACGACACATCCTCTTTAGATATTTACCGTTCGCTTCTGCCCGCAAGCATTGGGGAACTGCAATTAGCCGATGTTGATCCTTACCTTGGCGAGGTTATTGATACCGCCATTACCCCGGAAGTTGTTTATTATTACACGCTTGTTTCCAAAGACGCGGCGGGCAACACGTCATCGTCGCTTCTGTATTCATCGCAAGGTCGCAGTAATCCTTTTGAGCCGTTCCCCATTTAGAAGACTCGTCCCTTAATACCATTTCTACTGCAATTGCCAAATTTTGGTCAAAATCGTTTCAAAATTTTTCTGCTTAGCCTACGACTAAACATCAAAATTTTTCAACAATTTTGTCTCAAAATTAGGCAATTTCGCTACGAAAGCGTATTAAGGGACAAGTCTCTAGAACTATGGATGATGTTTTAACGGTAAAATCTCTTGTCGATGTATTGCTCGAGGAAAAGACAATTACGCCGGAACAGTTGCAAGAATTACGCGTAAAAGCTGGCGAGCAAGGCGTGTCTGTGGTGAATCTTTTGGAAGAGCAACGCATTGTGTCCGACGATCAATTGGCTCATGCGCGCGCCAAAGCGTTGCATTTGCCGTATATGGATCTTTTTGAAAAACAAATTTCCCCGGCGGTGTTAAATATTATTCCGCGCGATGTGGCGGAAACCTACCAAACTATTGCCTTTGACCGCCAAGAAAAAAGTGTGTTGGTGGCCATGGTCGACCCGTCGGATTTTAAAGCCATCGAGGCGTTGGAATTTGTTGCACGTTCACAAGGCGTGCATTTGGCGTTTCATGTCATGTCGGTTGCCAGTTTCCACAACGCGCTCAAAAAATACGATTCGCTCACCGAAGAAGTCGAACAAGCGCTAGAAAGTCAGCAGTTGGAAGAGCAGATGATCACCTCGGCTAAGAAAGCGCCGGAAGAAGACGCGGGCGGGGCAAAAGACGTTATTCGCAATGCGCCGGTTTCTAAAATGGTGTCCGTGATTATTAAACACGCGGTTGACGGAAGTTCGTCGGACATTCACATAGAGCCGCATGATGGCGAAACCCGTGTGCGGTACCGTGTGGACGGCATTTTGCATACTTCCATTATGTTGCCGTCAAAGATGCACGACGCCATTGTGGCGCGCATTAAAGTCATGGCGAATTTAAAAATCGATGAAACGCGCATTCCGCAAGATGGACGTTTCCGTGTGAAGGTGAGCGGAAAATATATTGACTTCCGTATCTCGACATTGCCACTCATGGGCAAAGAAAAAGTCGTGTTGCGTATTTTAGACACCTCGACGAATACCTTAACGTTGGAGCAGTTGGGTTTCCGCGGCCATAGCCAGCGCGCTATTTTAGACAACATCAACAAAAGTCACGGCATGTTGTTGGTCACCGGCCCCACGGGTTCGGGAAAATCCACCACGTTGTATTCCATGTTAAAAATTTTAAATGAAGAAGGCGTGAACATTGTCACGCTCGAAGACCCGGTCGAATATTTTATGCAAGGCGTGAATCAATCGCAGGTTAACCCGGAAGTGGGCTTAACGTTTGCCAAAGGCTTGCGTTCCATTTTGCGCCAAGACCCGGACGTGATTATGGTTGGTGAAATTCGTGACAACGAAACCGCTGAATTAGCCGTGCATGCGGCGTTGACTGGCCACATTGTGCTTTCCACACTTCACACCAACGATGCGGTTGGCGCGGTGCCGCGGTTAATGGATATGAAAATCGAACCGTTTCTTATTTCGTCGTCGTTAAACGTGGTGGAAGCACAACGGTTGGTGCGCAGAGTATGCGAGTTTTGCGCAGAGGAGTATCATTTAGATGAGGTAATGGAAGCCGAGGTCGCTCGAGCCCTGGAAGAGGTCCCAAAAGAAGAGTTGCCGGAAAATTTAAAGCTCACCAAACCGTTAACGTTTAAACGTGGCAAGGGTTGTGCCCGGTGCGATAACACGGGTTACCGCGGCCGCACGACCATTACCGAATGCGTGGAAATGACAGATGAAATGAAAGCCATTCTTGTGGCGGGTAACAAAGCGTCCGAAGTGCAAGAAGAATTAAAACGACAAGGGATGATTACCATGAAACAGGACGGTTTAATTAAAGCCCTATTGGGCGTAACAACCGTGGAGGAAGTATGGACAGTCACCAAGGAGTAAAAAAGGTATTGGAACATATTTTAGTGGTCGAAGACGATAAGTTTTTAGCCAATATTTATGAAACGAAATTGAAGTTAGAAGGTTTTGCTGTTGCCGTGGCAAGCGATGGCAAACAAGGGTTAGAGCTTGCGTGCAGATTGTTACCCGACATCATTTTATTGGATATTTTATTGCCGAAGATGAGCGGGTTCCAAGTGTTAAGCGAACTAAAGAAAGACGAAAAAACCAAAAAAATCCCTGTGATCCTGTTAACCAATTTGAGCCAGAAAGAAGACATTGACCGTGGCATGCACATGGGCGCGGCGGACTACCTTATTAAAGCGCATTTTCTTCCCAGTGAGGTGATAGAAAAAATCAAGGAGGTTCTTAGTAAGCAGTAAGCTGAAATTTATGGATTCTCAACAACAGGTTTTATTCGATAGAATTTTCTCCTTTGTGGCCGAGCGGCGGGCGCAAGATTTAGTGTTATCGGTCGGCAATCCGCCTATGGTAACCATAGATGGTCGCATGCAACCGGTAGAGCGCGAATCGGTGATGACACCCGAGCTGTTGCAATCTTTGGCAGAAAGTGTCTTAACCGAAGAGCAAAAGGCGGTACTGACATCTGAAAAAAACGTGACCGTGGCGTATGATTTTTCCGGCAAAGCGCGGTTTCGGCTGGCGTTTTTTATGCAAGAAGGGTCATTATCTGTCGTTGGCCGCTACATTCCCGCCGCCATTCCATCGTTGGGTAATTTAGGGTTACCCGAGGCCATTTTAAACATTCCTAATCTTCCCAAGGGTTTGGTATTGCTGTGCGGCCCGCAAAGTTCGGGTAAAAGCACCACAGCCGCCACCATTTTGCAGGCTATCAATCAAGAGCAATCGCGGCACATAGTGACCATTGAAGACCCGGTGGAATTTTTATTTGTCGATCAACAAAGCGTGATTGATCAACGCCAAATCGGCCGCGACGTGAATAGCCAAAAAAACGCGCTGGAAGCTTTGCACGATCAAAAGGCCGACGTGGTGTTTATAGATAAATTGGCGCTCGAAAATACAGAAATGCTCCTTTCCGTTGCCTCGAGTCGGTTGGTGATTGCGGTGTTGGAGGCCGAATCGTCGCGCAACGCCATTGAGTATATGGTAAATGCCAGCAGTCCGGAAAAAGTCACGGCGTTGCGTTCGGAATTAAGCAAAGTTTTGGCTGGCGTTTTTGTGCAACGATTGTTTCCTAAAACCGGTGGAGGGTTGGCTATTGCCTGCGAAGTTCTGCTTCCATCGGCTTCGGCGCAAAACGTCATTCGCAATGGCGATCTTCAACAACTCACCAATGTTCTGCAAATGTCGAAGTCCGAAGGCATGCAAGCTATGGATGCCGCGTTAGACGAACTGGTGCGAAAAGGGGAGACGCAAGAAGAAGATATTAAACCGTATCGAAGCCGCTAATCATGCAATTTTTTGACTACAAAGCGCGGGATCCGCAAGGGCGATTATTAGAAGGCGTGGTAGAAGCGCCGTCGCTTGATGTTGCTGAAGGTTTGTTGCGCGAACGCGATATTATTGTGTTAAGTTTACGACAAGGGCGGAAAAAAGTGTTGTTTCAAGGCACATTGAGTTTCTTAAACCGTGTGCCATACCGCGATGTGGTCATTTTTGCGCGCCAGCTTGCGGTTATGATTTCTGCCGGTATTCCCATTGTTCGGGCATTGCGCGTGTTAAGCAAGCAAGTTTCCAACACCACGTTCCGCATGATTATTGAAGAAATTGCCCAAGATGTCGACGGGGGCGCAAAACTTTCATCTACTTTGGCGCGGTACCCGCAGATTTTCGATGATTTTTTTGTGAACATGATCCGTTCCGGCGAAACCACGGGGCGTTTAGACGAAACGCTGAATTATTTAGCGGATCAAAAAGAAAAAGATTACGATCTGCGGGCCAAAGTGCGCGGCGCTATGATTTACCCGGCGTTTATTGTATTTGCCATGATTTTGGTAGGGATTTTAATGATGGTCTTTGTGATTCCCAATTTAACCAAGGTGCTAATTGAGGCGGGCGCGGAATTGCCCATTATGACGCGGATTCTTATTGGCGCCAGCAACGCCATGGTGCATTATTGGTGGCTTATGCTTATTATTCTGGCGGTGCTTATTACGGCGTATCGCCTTGTGTATAAAAATCCGCAAGGGAAGTATGTGTTAGATGGCTTCAAATTGCGCATTCCTATTGTGGGCAAGCTTTTTCAAAAGATTTATTTAACGCGGTTGACCCGAAGTTTATCGACACTGGTTCTCTCTGGCGTGCCGATTATTCCGTCTTTAGAAATTGTGGGTGGCTTGGTGGGGAACGAGGTCTACCGTCGTATTACGTTGGACACTATCAAAGAAGTGGAAGATGGAAAGTCTATAGCCACGCTTTTTGCCAAACACCCATCGGTACCCTTAATGCTTTCGCAAATGATGACCATTGGGGAGCAATCCGGCCGGCTAGACCTAATTATGGGTAAACTGGCCGAATTTTATAATCGCGAGGTGGAAAATTCCGTTGCCAATTTAGTCGCGCTCATTGAGCCGTTGGTGATTTTGGTCCTTGGCGCCGGTGTAGGGTTAATGATTATTGCTATCTTGTTGCCCATGTATCAGGTAACTTCGACGATACGGTAAAGCAATGAATAAATGTCTGGAATCACCTTGTGGAAAACTTTGATAAAAAAAGAGAAAAAAATGATGATTTTTGCTATAATCAAAGCAATGAAACCTAAGAGAATGAAAGGGGGTGATATGCGTGAAGAACAATAAAAGAGGTTTTACCTTGATCGAGCTTTTAGTCGTGATTGCGATTATTGCTTTATTGTCTACGATCGCGGTGTTGGCTCTCGGGGCTTCTCGGGCCAGTGCGCGTGATGCAAAGCGTATCGCCGACCTTAAGACCATGCAAACCGCCGTTGAGCTTTACGGATCCAATCACGCTGGTGAATATCCAAAGGATATCGATAACTGGGCAGAGCTAACTACAGAGCTTTCAACTTATGTTCAGCAGGCACTGCTTCCTACCGACCCACAGCCAGATAAAGCTAATAAATATGTTTATACGTACTGCGTAATTGATAATAAGACGCCCGCTAGCGCGCACAATAAATATGTATTGATGGACAGAATGGAGGTTGATGATGCCGCTATCGCAGGAGATCTTGATTCTACCGCGGCACAGCTTATCGGTACATATAACACTAATACGGACTGTCAAAGTGAGGCCGGCGGATTTACGCAAGTCGAGCTTTCCACTTATAGCTGTGAAGATGATGTTGCAGGGAATGAAGTTATGTATTGTCTCGGGGCTATCTAACATTATTTAGGTTTGTATAAAGATTCCCGGAAGCTTGTTACTTCCGGGTTTCTTTTTTTGGTAAATAGAAAAAACCCGGACTTACGCATTACTGCCGCCGGATTTCAAGTTCCGAACATTCCACTTGGCAAGAGCTAAGCTCTCGCCACTTTTGCCATGCATATTGTCCAAAGCTCGGTTTTGGACATTCGACGCTTGACGGGTGAAAGAGTATATGATAATCTTAAGTTAATCTAAAGATTAACTAGAGACCATCTCAAAAA
>CAZRYK010000014.1:0-24686 GCA_964604315.1 uncultured Gammaproteobacteria bacterium | reverse complement strand
TGCGGCCATCGCCGCCATCTCTGGAGTCGCCAGCGTCGTGTAGGGAACGCGTGCGGCACTGCGTGCAGATCTCGGTGCTCGCCGTACCACGACAAGTCCAACAGCTTTACTTGCTTCCGTCGCTCCTGTAACAACAGATCTTCCAGCTTCTGTTGCGCCTCGCCCCACGGCTCTTCCCGCTTCGGCTACGCCAGCAACGCCTCTTTTACCAGCTTCAACTGTTCCTGTTCCCATGCGTTTTGCACCCTCGATTGCGCGAGTTGCCAACTTCGAAAACCAACTAGAGACGCGATCTTTTGTATCTGACGCGCGCTTAAAACCCCTTTGCAAACGCTCCTTGCCAATCTCTTGAAGGGATCGTTCTTTATCCGCGGGGGATTCTTGTTGCTCGGGTTCTTCCGCCGCCTCCGGCGCAGTAACCTCCGCTTCATCCTCCATCCCTGTTTCTTGTTCAACCATATTTTTACCAATCAATAATAAGTGCTTTAATGTTAGTTCATTTTCATGACTTTGTAAATCTTGCCTGTGAATATGTTACGAGGGATTTTTAGTATTCAAAAAAAGCGCGTGATAGAACGCGCTTTTTTTTGTTTGTTGCGGGAGTCCCGATGTGACATTGGGACGACCGAGCATTTATGTTGCGGGGGCCGGATTTGAACCGGCGACCTCAGGGTTATGCATACCACTACAGCTTTCGCTGCCTCATATGAAGTTTGTGGTCTGGACTTTCTCTTCACCCCTTTTATAGGGTGCCTGCCGTCAAGTCTCTACACCTTTCCCATACCATACGGTACGGGACTTGGCTCGGGATTACCATGTAAAAGGTTTCCCCGAGTTTGACAGGATTCACGCATAAGTTTCCTTGTGCGTAGCCCATTTTAAAATCAGATGCCATGCTTCGCGATATTCCGCAGATCTCGGTTTTCGCTGACGCTTGGCAGTTTCAACAAGATGAATCTCACTTCCGTATCCAATGAATACTGTGACGGGGAAGATGTAGAAGACACGATTTTGTGGAATATAGACCAGCGCAAAATCGAAATCCTCTTTTTGATACCGCTCTCGAAGCATGATGCGACGATTGGTTTTTGTGCGTCGATTGTCTACGACGAAATTTTGAGACGATCGATCGAACCAAGCACATTTGACTTGAATCTTGATCAAGACACCTCCGACATCAAAAACCAGATCGTAGGGCTTACGATCTCCAATAGGAGAAAGGACGCCCCATCCTTGATTCAATGCTTCAAGGATAGCTGCATATTCTGCAACATCCCCTTTAAGCTTGGTATCTATTTTCATCTTGTGATTTGATTTTGTAAAAGTTCGAGCCCTGCGAGCTGCCAGGCTGCTCCACCCCGCGATGGCGCTATGGTTAAGAACTCTAATAAAATCTGAACCGCTCTTAAGAGTTCTCGTGTAAAAACGTACCATTCTACGAATTTTTTGTCAACTTTTGCATTGACTTTTATGCTTTTTTTCGGTATGGTGATGAGGTTCGACACTTGAGATCTCGGCGGGGTAGCTCAGATGGTTAGAGCGAGGGAATCATAACCCCTAGGTCGGCAGTTCGATTCTGCCCCCCGCTACGTAAATTTTTGCTAACGCAAAAATTTGAGTCTTGGGTAATTCTTGAATCCCGTATTGCTCAAAATACTGTGCAACGTTTTTTTGTGTTTCTCGAGATTCATACAAAAGGGCGCGGGGCAAGATGTTGAGAGCGTGGCTCATGGCAAAATATTTTAACCCACGAGAGGTGATAGCTTCGGCAACGGTTTGTCCGTCATCACGTTTTTCATCGCGGTCGGTCAAAACAAAAATAGCGATAATCGATACATTCAGATCTAAAAGATGATCTATTGATTTTAATAACGACGTTCCGGTTGTGACCGTATCTTCAATGACAATGGTTGCGCCAAGCGGTTGCTGCAAAAAATATTTGTCTTTTGGATCGCCATGATCTTTTACTTTTCCACGGCCCATGGGCAAAGGGTGGGAATATTTTTGAAATTGCGGCGAACGCTGTGCCCATTTGTATTGCGTGATCACTCCAATTTTTGTTCCACCTTCCGGCACGCCGTAAATCGACTGCGGATTAAGATCGCGATCGTGAATAAATGCCAAAATAAAATTGGACAATTTATCTAAAAGATAAACGTCTTTCGTTATGTCGCGCCAATTAACATACCAATTCGACAACCGTCCGCTATTCATCATGAGCGGCTCTTTGTAAAACCCCACCACGCGATTATCGAGAATAAATTGATGAAAAGCGTTTTGGTCGAAGAGCATTTTGCGGCGACAAAATTTTTTGGTGCCGGAGGAGGGAGTCGAACCCTCATGGAATTGCTCCCATACGATTTTGAGTCGTACGCGTAAACCAGTTCCGCCACTCCGGCAAATGCGGATGCAGTATACGAAAATCCTTTGGCAAAGTCAATTGCTGTCGTCGATATTTTATTGTATACTATAGACACTTATTTATCGATTAAATGTCTTCATGACAAATTTAATTTGTTGTGAAGATGTCCTGGAAAACGGAAGGTTCTGTATGTCTCGTATTATTTCTGTTGTCAATCAAAAAGGCGGCGTGGGGAAAAGCACGTCGGCCATGAACATTGCCACCTATCTTGCTCACATGGGAAAGTTTGTCTTGCTCGTGGATATGGACCCGCAAGCCAATGCCACATCGGGCGTCGGCATTCCGCATCAAGAGTTGGAGCAAAATGTCTACCATGTGTTAATCGACAATACGCGGTCTATAAAAGATATACTTTTAGAACACAAAGAATTGGGGTATCGGGTGGCGCCCAGCGGCCAAGCATTGGCAGGCGCAAATGTGGAATTGGTAAACATGGATCGCCGCGAGTACCGCCTGCACGATGCGCTGTTAGAAATTCGTCATGATTACGATTACATTATTATTGATAGCCCGCCGTCGTTAGGGCTTTTAACATTAAACGGCATTGTGGCAGCCGACGAAATCTTGGTGCCGGTGCAATGCGAATATTACGCCTTGGAAGGTTTGGGGCAGTTATTGAACACTATTCAATTGGTGCAAGAAAATTTAAAACCCGAATTAAGAATTTTAGGTGCGGTCTTAACCATGTACGACAAACGCAATAAATTATCCGACGCCGTATTGACCGACATTCATCAATACTTTCCACATCGTGTGTTTCGCTCTGTGATTCCGCGCAGTGTGCGATTAGCTGAAGCGCCGAGCCATGGCAAAACCATTTTACAATATGATCCATCGTCCAAAGGAGGCAAAGCCTATGAACGCTTAGCCCGTGAGATCATTGAAACGGAACAGCATTAATTTTTTTACTACTTATGGCGTATCAAGGTTTGGGTCGGGGATTAGGATCGTTGATTCCCCAGCGGCAAAAGGGCGAGACATTTAATAATCCGCGGGTGCGAGCGGCGCTGTCGTTACGCGCAAAAGATGGGGAAGTCCAAGAAAAAGGCGTGCATGAACTTTCGCCATCAGCGATTGTTATGAATCCCTATCAACCGCGGGTATTTTTTGATCACCGCAGTTTAGAAGAACTAACCGCGTCCATAAAGCAACACGGCATTTTGCAACCGTTAATTGTGACTCCGACGGAATCAGGCTACCGGTTAATCGCTGGTGAACGGCGTTTGCGCGCGGCAAAAATGTTGAACTTAAAAACCGTTCCGGTTGTGGTGCGCAAAGCGAGCGAATTAGAATCCTTGGAATTAGCATTGGTAGAAAATCTTCAACGGCAAGATTTAAACGCGATTGAAGAGGCGGAAAGTTACCGCCAGCTGATTCAAGAGTTTGGCTTAACGCAAAATCAGGTGGCTGAAAAAGTGGGCAAAAGTCGAAGTGCCGTTACCAACACTTTGCGCTTTTTAGAGTTGCCAAGCGAGATGCAAAAAGCGCTTGCTGACGGAAAAATTACCCAAGGCCATGCAAAAATTTTAGCCGGAATGACGCCAAAAGAGCAAACAGCATACTTTGCAGACATTTTAGAAAAACGCCTGTCGGTGCGCGAACTGGAAGAGCAACGCAAAAATCCTGAAGAAGAGAAAAAGGCAAAGCTTTCCGACCCCAATATTGTGGCGCAACAACAGCAACTGCAAACATCGTTGGGCGCGCCGGTGCGATTGCGGTACCAAAAAGGCAAAGGCACGATTACCATCCGATTTTTTTCGGATGAAGAGCTTGTGCGTTTACGCGAAAAATTAACCTTAAAATAGCTTGTGATTAAAAATCAAGAAAAACAACCAGAACCCCCTAAAAAGAAAGCCAAGGCCTCTTCATTTTCCGTTTTAGGAATCGCGCTCGCTTTGACCATTGTCATTGTGCCGGTTTTGACGGTTCCCATTTTTTTTGAAACACAAGAATTTCCGCGGCAGTTATTTTTACTACTCATGGCGTCTGCGCTCACACTTATATGGTTAGGGGGAAGTATTCGGAATCAGGAGCTGACGCTTGTTGGTGGCAAAAAAAATCTTTTGTGGGTTTTACCTGTGGCGTTGGTGGGATTGTCTACGCTTGCATCCGGCAGTCAGCAAATCAGTTTTTTTGGCGGAGATGTCATGAATGAATCGTTGTTAACGGTTATTGCTCTCGCGTTCGTGGGTTTTGTTGCAACGCAATGGGCATCGGAGGGTATTAAGCGATTAGAAAATCTGGTGTGGTACCTGTTGGCGGGTAATATTCTGGCTCTTGTGGCGGCAATCGCAAGGATAGTGAATAATCGTCTTGCAGAAAATACCGTTGCGGAGCGCTATCTTGGGAACCCATCAAGCGATCATGTTGCGCTGTTTTTTGCTTGGATGTTGCCCTTAGCCCTGTTTGTTTTTGTGCAATATAAAGGAGTGCGAAAAGGGATTGGGGCGTTGCTTCTTTTAATGAATGGCGCCGCTTTAGTGTTATGGGCAACGCCGAGTGTGTGGTTTGTGGTATCGGTAGGCTTGTTTTCGTTGCTGATTCTTTTTTGGATTCATGCGCGTGAAATTTCGCGCGTCTGGAACACAGTGGTGACGGCCATCTTTTTTTTGACGGTCTTCATGTGGGCAACGCCGTTGGGGTCGGTCATAGACCATCCGACAGACGTACGCATTGGCAATACCCTTTCTTGGCAAATAGCCAAAGACGCATTGGCAGAAAAACCGTTGTTGGGTTTTGGGCCGGCGATGTATGTAAATGTCTCAACGCAATTTTTGCCAGCCGACGTGTATAACAATGTCAACGCAGATATTGTTTTTTCCAAAGCCGGGAACGAAGTTGCGAGCCTAGTCGCGACCATGGGGCTTGTGTCAGTCTTATTGCTGATTGCCGTGTGCGCGTGGGGGGCTGTCATGTTCGGGCGTTTTGTTGCCACCAAAAAAACACCCGCTGGCATGCGCGGCCATGAACTGCTTTTGTTACCCTTGCCCATGATTGCGGTTTCGGCTTTTTTGTTCCCGTTGACTGTCGCATTAACATCGACCGCTGTCTTTTTAGGCGTTGTCGGCATTGCGTGGTATATTCTTGCAAAGAATCTGTCGGCTCCGGTTTTTCGCCTGGAAAATTTCCCTTCGCTTTCGTTTATGCTTTCCTTTTTACTGGGGATTATCGGTGTGGGGGTGTTAGCCGTGGGTTTCTACGGGGTGCAGGCTGTGCGCGCAAGTGTGTTGGCCTACCAAGCAACAGTAACAGAAAACGCGGATGAGCTATTTGCAAAGAGTGAGAAGGCTATCCGTATTGCGTCATGGGATTTTCGGTATGCTCTTCTTTTTATGGGCGCGAGCGAACAACGCATGGTGTCCGAAAACGTGCCAGAAAACGCGGTATCGGATTTTTTGGCGTATCTTGAAACCCAAGAGCGGGCGGGCGATCCGTTATTGGCGCGTCGCGTTGCAGAAAGTTACTCTGCGCTTTCGCCGGCTTTAGATGGATCTTTTGACGCAAAGATCAATGGAGCATGGGAAGAAGTTTTGCGGAGATATTCTTACCACGCAGGTGTGCGCATCGTCTTTGCCGATACCTTACTTTCCCGTAGTGTCACAACCGAAGGGGAAGAGCAAAAAGTGAATCAGGAATATGTGGTGAAGGCGCGAACGGTTTTAGACGAAGCGTTAGTGTTGAATCCGCAAAGTGAAGAAGCAAAAATTTTACAAGCCAAAGCGTTGGTGATAGAAGCAAAGACCACCGAAGCTACTGCTCTTCTTGAGAATTTTATTCAAAGCCGTCCCCGCACTGTGTCTGTTCGATTGGCCTTGGGAGCATTGTACCAAGACACCGCCGAAACCCAAAAAGCCATTGACGTCTACACAGAGGTTTTAACGCTCAATGCTTCTAACCCCATAGCTTTAGTAGAACGCGCAAGAGCTTATGAAGCGCAAGGAAAGTTAGCCGAGGCATTGGCCGACACAGAACAACTACAAAAGATTTACCCGGACAATACGGACATCGCCGCACAAGTGGAACGGCTTAAAACAGCCGTCCCGCCTTCGCAATAGCTTCGGCGGGCGAAGCAGTAGTCAGCTGAAGACGGCCAGGAATAAGGGTTAAGGTTTAAGGGTTAAGAAAAAATACTTATCCCTTATTACTTACTACTTACCGCTTATTCTTGCGTTTCTTTCTTGAACGTGCATTCTTTGTTTGAACACACGAGGGTATTATCTTTGCCAAAGACGAGCAGGCTACTGCACGTGGGACAGTGTTCACCCGTGGGTTTGGACCATAGCGCATTTTTGCATTCCGGGTATTGATTGCAGGCGTAAAAAGTTTTGCCTCGGCGCGAGCGTTTTTCCACAATTTCACCTTTATTGCAGAGGTTGCATTTCACTCCGGTGCCTTTTTCAATGCGTTTAATAAATTTGCAGTCCGGGTAACCCGTACAACCAAAGAATTTTCCAAAGCGTCCATGTTTCAACGCTAGGGGTTTGCCGCAGTCTGGGCATTTTTCATCGGTCGTTTCTGCCGCAACAGGTTCGTTCTTTCCATTAATCGGTTTGGTGTTACGGCAATCGGGGTAACCGGTACATGCAAGGAACTTTCCAAAGCGCCCCATTTTAATCACCATGGGCTTACCACATTTTTCGCACACTTCATTGGTGGCGGTTTCGGTTAAATCTTTTTTACTCACTTCTTCTTCTTTCTGCATAAGATTTGCATTAAAGGGTTGATAAAAGTCCGAAATGACGGGTTGCCATTTCTTCTGCCCATCTGCAATGTTGTCTAAATCATCTTCCATGCGCGCCGTGAACTGGAGGTCCACGATGTCGGGAAAATGTTCCACCAAAACGTCGTTCACCAACGTGCCCATTTCCGTTGGCGCAAAACGCCGATCTTCTTTGGTGACGTACTGACGCGTCTGAATGGTGGACAGCGTCGGCGCGTATGTGCTTGGCCGCCCAATGCCATGCTCTTCCAACGCCTTAATTAAGGTTGCTTCGCTGTAACGCGCCGGAGGTTCGGTAAAGTGTTGCTCGGGAACAATCTCGTGTGCCTTCACCGCATCACCGGTGGTTAATGCGGGTAACGTGGTGTCGGTTAACGATTGCGGATACAGTTTTAAAAATCCATCAAAGACCAACACCGAGCCATTAGCGCGAAACGTTGCATTATTTCTTGCCGCGGTAATATCCACTTTGGTTTGGCGCAACACGGCGTTCGATAATTGCGACGCCACAGCACGGTTCCAAATTAAGGTATACAATTTATGTTGTCGCGCATCTAAATACGGCCGCACACTTTCTGGGTCCAGCGTGACGTTGGTCGGCCGAATGGCTTCGTGAGCTTCTTGTGCCAATTTCTGCTTGCCTTTATAAAACTTTTTGCCTTCCGCAACGTATTCTTTGCCAAATCTTTCCGTTGCGTATGCTTGGGTGGCATTTAAAAAATCCTCGGAAAGGTTCAGGGAGTCCGTGCGCATATAGGTAATAAGCCCAACCTCGCCCTCTGCTCCCAACGTGATACCTTCATAAAGTTGCTGCGCCAAAACCATAGTCTGTTTGCTCGAAAACCCCAGCAAGTTATTGGCCGCTTGTTGCAAAGTAGAAGTGGTAAACGGCGGCGGACTTTTGCGCGTCATTTCTTTGCTTTCGATGTTTTCCACAGCAAAGTTGCTTCCGGAAAGTTGAGAGACTTTTTCTTTTGCGTCTTTTTCGTTGGCAATATCGTATCTACCCAATTTTTTGCTATCGTAAGAAACGAGCATGGCTGGGAAAACGTCTTTTTCTGAATCCTTAGAAAACATGCCGCGAATGGTCCAATATTCTTGCGTTTTAAATGCCTGCCGCTCGCGCTCCCGTTCCACTACAAGGCGAACCGCGACCGATTGCACACGGCCGGCAGACAATCCTTTGGCCACTTTTTTCCATAAAAACGGCGAGAGTTTATACCCCACAAGGCGGTCGAGCACACGGCGCGCTTGTTGGGCATCGACTAAGTGTGAATCCAGTTCACGGGGATTTTCTAGTGCATGCGTAATAGCCGATTTGGTGATTTCATGAAACACAATGCGTTTGGCTTGGCTGTTTGGTACACCGAGTACATGTTGCAAATGCCAGGCAATGGCTTCGCCTTCGCGATCTTCGTCAGTTGCGAAGTAGATGTCGGTCGCTTTTTTGGCAATCTTTTTTAATTCGGTCACGCGCTTCTGGGCCGCTCGGGGAACAAGATATTGGGGTTCAAAGTTTTTTTCTACATCGACCCCCAATTTGCTTTTGGGAAGATCGCGCACATGACCAAAAGACGACTCTACGCGAAAATCTTTGCCTAAGAATCTTTGAATAGTTTTGGCTTTGGTGGGGGATTCGACAATAACAAGATGTTGGGGCATAAGAAATTTCGCGGACATTATTTTTAGACGAACTCTAATACTCTAGCCATGAAAAGTTTCTTTTGTCAAATACCGTAGTGATTGGGCCCGAGTTTTTTCACCTTTCCTAGGGTCTCTTGTTCTAAAAGAAAAAGCATGGCGTCGCTTTGCGAAAGACGTAAAAAGGATGCAATGTTTTCAAGTGTTTGGGGTTTTTGTAAGAAGGCGCGAATCGGCGATGGGGTTTGTGTTGCTTCTTGCCATCCATAATGTTTTAAAATGCGTTTGGCGTTTAGCGCCGGAAGAGCGCCAAGTGCGAGTAGGCGATTCGGGCCAACCGACATGGCAGAAGTTACGGGTCCCGGCACGGCCCACACATCGCGATTCATTTCCAGCGCGCAAAAAGCCGTGATTAATGCGCCGCTTTGGTGGGCGGCTTCCACAACAATCGTGCCCTTAGTTAAGCCGGCAATAATGCGATTGCGTTCCGGAAAATGACTTTTGTATGCCGCGGTTTTTGGCGCATAGGAACTTACCAGCGCGCCGCCATTTTCTAAAATGCGATGCGCAAGATGAACGTGCATTTGCGGAGCAATGCTGGCGTCGTCCACGCCACTTCCTAAAACCGCGATGGTAATGCCACTACGCAGGGCAAGTTCATGGGCGTGGCCATCAATGCCGAGCGCTAAACCGCTCACAATAATAATGCCGTTCGTAGCAAGTTCTGGAACCAACCATTCGGTTGCCGCGCGGCCATAATGCGTCATCTTTCGTGTGCCTACCACCGCAAGACTGCGATCCCAGTGTTGTGGCAGCTTTCCGCGCACATACAAAGGTTTGGGGCTTTTTTCCGCTTCCTTTAAAGGTAGGGGGTAGGAGGGGTTCGAAGGAAGAATTTTTTGAACATCCATAAAAGCGTCGTCTCACAAGGATGTGATTCGAACGACGCCCAAATATTATTATAGCACAAAAAAATATGGAGTCAAAAAGTTTTGAGAAGTATCTGCCTTGTGGCTTCGCCTCTCTCGGATACAGTGTCGCCTCACTCCAGCGGTGAGTCGCACTTCGCCCTCGGCTTTCCGGCTCCGACGTACGTCGGAGACCAAGCCCGGAAAGCCTTCTGGAGCTCCTCGAGAGCCAAATCCCCAAGGCAGATAATATTTCTCTATTGATTTTTTTAGGCGTTATGGCATAGTTTAAACGCATAAGTTAGTTCATCAGGATGAACACTGTATAAAAATTTAGATTATGGAACAAAAAAAGAGTGTTGGCGTTGGCTTTGGGGTTATGATGGTGAAAGAGGGTAAATTATTACTCGGCAAACGTCACGATGATCCGGAAAAAGCATCGAGTTTATTGAATGGCGCTGGAACATGGACCATGCCTGGCGGGAAATTACACTTTGGAGAAACATTTGAAAAAGGTGCAAAAAGAGAGGTGCTGGAGGAAACAGGCATGGTGCTTAACAACATAGAAATATTGTGTGTTAATCAAGATATTATTGAAACGGTGCATTTTGTTACCATGGGGTTATTTTGCGAAGATTTTACCGGCGAGCCAAAAGTGATGGAACCAAATGAAATTACCGAATGGCAGTGGTTCGATCTAAATAATCTCCCGTCCCCTCTGTATTTTCCTAGTGCAAAAATTCTTGAAAATTACCGACAAAAGAAATTCTATATCTTTTAATAGAATCAAGATTGTCCAGCAGCGAGCGTTTAAAATCTTTGCGCGAATCATGCGCGATTGTTGCGCGAATCGCTGGTGGGCGTGGTTTTTGCTCTTGAAGATTTCTAACAATCGTGACATAGTAAGTGTAATGCTCGGCTAATAACCAAGCAAAGCGATAAGATTGTAATTTTTTAAGAAAATAATTTTATGATGTACTATGGTTTAGCATCTTTTGGCTGGATTTTTATGATTCTGTTCTGGGGCTTGGTGATTTTCGGCATCGTTGTTTTTATTAAATGGCTCGCCGACCAAAATAAAGGTGGAAGTAAAAGTGGCGACTCTGCTTTGGATATTCTTAAAAGTCGTTATGCCAAGGGCGAGATAGATAAAAAAGAATTTGAGCAAAAGAAAAAAGATTTACGTTAATCAGTTGTCTTGTATATTTCGTAAAGCTGTCCACATTGTCCAAAACTCGGTGTCAAACAATAGACTACTACCATCTCACTATGAAAAAACCATCAATAATCATCAGATCTCTTTTCCTGTTAATTGCCCTTGCGATCGTGGGTTCAGGGGGATGGGTGCTCCAACATTTTGCATTTGACGAAGGTCTCGTCCGACTTCGAAAAAATCAACCGTCAGAGTTTTGCCAGCGCAACCGAATAACCGAAGTATCCGCCGCGCAGGGAGAGCTTGTCTTATGTTCACTTTCCATCACTGCTTGGGACAATCTTCGGGATGCCATTAAACATGAAACAAAGAGTGAGGCAAACCTTAATGCTGGTCTCCGTTATAGTAAAAAGGCTTCGGCTTTGATTGTTCGAGATACGCTAACAAATGAAATTCTTCAAACAACCTCAATCGAAGGCCAAAATGCGCAGATAAATGCTTCTTTGGGCGCCCATGCGATAACCTCTCTTCCATCGGATGCCGCTTCACAAAATTTTCAGTCGACTATTTGGGAGCAGAATGAAAAAACGTTGAAAAATCTTGAGACATTTACAACCCAGTGGAATAAAAATTTTTTTATCACGAGTGAAGGGGCATATGTATTCGACGGCACTGATCTCTTCTTTTTTGACTTTGTTTCACAACAGAGAAACGTAATAAATAACCCTCTCGCCTTGATCCCGGACGCCAGAAAAACATATATGAGTTATGCAAATTTTGAAATAGAAAACGGAAAAAAACTTTTCTTTTTCTCGACGAACCTCGAAATCGGTAGCTCCTCATCAACACTGCGATACTATATATATGATTTAGAAAAGCAAACGATCGTCTCAACTGATCAAGAAACATTCAACTCGAAAAAAGTGTACCGACCTCGACAATCGGCAGTGCCAATTGAAAATACCAAAAACGAATCGCTCCGACTTTCTGATTTTGGCATAAAGTATACCAAGCCGTATATGAAAGAGTTTTACCAAGATGCGTGATTAAAGAGCGTCCAACACCGAGTGTCGGACAACTTCAGTGAAATAAATTCTAACTTGTGAGTAAAAAATCAAGTTTTTCTTTCAAAAGAGATAAATATAAGTCTGCGCGTGGTGGTCATTCACGCTTACTAGATATTTGCTGTCGAAAATGCGAGGATGTTGTCGTTGTATATCAAAAAGATGGCCAAGGTAATCTGCGACGATTATATATGGATAGAATATTTGCGCCTGTTTTTATGGTTGGCCTGCAGGCTCTAAGTATAGCTGATATACCTACATTAAAATGTAAAAAATGCGCAGAAATTCTTGGCACACCTTATATTTATATTAAAGAAAAACGAAAAGCTTTTAGATTGTGCCAAGATTCTGTTATTAAGCGCTTAAGAAAATTAAGTGGATAATAATAGCGATCCGTCGCTGGAACGGATCGACACTGTATCCGAGAGAGGCGAAGCCCAAAGGCAGAAAGAATCAATTTAATTTTTTGAGGTGTGGAACAACTGCACGATTTTTTTCATGTCTTCCATCCAGTTTTCCGACAAGTGATTCATGCCAATTTTGACTTGGGTTTCGGAAAAATGAAAATGTTTGTTGTATTCTAACAACTGCGAAAGGACGTCCGCTTTCACCTCGCCCAACAATTTAAAAATAATTTTGGCTTCGCGCTCATCGGTGTCTTCATTGCGCACATACATGGTGTCGATGCTTAAAATATCCGTGCCTTGCGCGCGCAGGCGAACTTCTAAAATATCAAACAAGTTTTGCATTTTCGTCGGCAACTTTTGTTTGGTGTTCAATTTAGTTTTCCATTCGGTCAATTCTTTAAGGTCTGTAATTCCGGCCAATTTCTGATACCACTTCAACCGTCGCGCTTCGTTGGGTTCGTAGAATCGGGGGATCTCGGCTTCAATCGGCAAGTCAATGGTTATATCCCGAATCGGCGCCGCTTGTTTTTCGCCTTTTAGCTGATCGATCGCGGCTTTCAATAATTTGGCATACAACGTTAATCCAATAGCCGATGCCGCACCATGTTGTTCTTTGCCTAAAATGGTTCCGGTGCCACGAATTTCTAAATCGCGTTGGGCCACTTGCAACCCGCTGCCTAATTCATGCGCTTCTTTTAACGCCAGCAAGCGTTTGCGCGCATCGCTGGTAAGTTTCTGCGACGGAAAAAAGAAAAACGCATGGGATTGTTTGTCGCTTCTGCCCACGCGCCCGCGCAACTGATACAGCTCGGCTAATCCTAATTGCGGCGCGTCGTGCACCAGTAACGTATTGACATTCGAAATATCTAAACCGTTTTCAATAATCGTCGAACAAATAAGCACGTCAATATCGCCTTGGTCAAAACGATGCATGACGCTCATGAGTGACAGTTCGTCCATTTGCCCGTGCGCAACGTCCATGCGCGCTTCCGGAATCAGCTTTTCCAATTTTTTTTGCATCTCGCGAATGGTCTCGACCTTATTATAAAGGTAATACACTTGCCCTTTGCGTTTGAGTTCTTCGGTGATCGCGGTGCGCACCGTAACAGCATCGTATTGCATAATGACATTTTGAATCGGCAGGCGTCCGGGCGGCGGCGTGTCAATAACCGTAATACTGCGCAAACCGGACAACGCAAAATGCAATGTGCGCGGAATCGGCGTAGCGGTAAGCGTTAAAAGATGCACATTTTGCCGCAACTCTTTCAGTTTTTCTTTATGCTTCACGCCAAAACGTTGTTCTTCGTCAATAATGACCAACCCCAGATTATGAAAATGAATGTCTTCGGAAAGCAGACGATGCGTGCCCACAATAATATCGACTTCGCCTTTTTTCACCGCCTCAATGGTTTGTAGCTGATCTTTGGGCGACACGAAGCGCGATAAAATCCCAATGCGAACGTTTTTAAACGATGCTAACCGCTCCGTAAATGTATCGTAGTGTTGTTGGGTGAGAATGGTGGTTGGGGAAAGCACCGATACCTGAAAACCATTGGCAACAGCGCGCATGGCCGCACGAATCGCCACTTCGGTTTTGCCAAATCCCACATCGCCGCAAACTAAGCGATCCATGGGGCGCGTTTTTGCCATGTCTTCCAACACGCGCTCAATGGCATTGAGTTGATCCGGCGTTTCCACATACGGAAACGTTTCGGAAAGTTTTTCCTCTACCGCATCCATTGGTGGCATTTTTGGCGCGCGGGCCAGTTCGCGTTTGGCGTACAACGCCAACAAATCCTTGGCGGTTTTAAGCGTGCTCTTTTGCACTTGTTGGGTTAACTGATGCCATGTTGCGCCATGCAACCTGTGAAGTTTGGGTTCGGCTGCACCCACATACTTGCTGATTTTGTCCGCCACTTCCACCGGAACAAACAGTTTATCGCCTTCATCGTAAAGCAACACAAAATATTCTTTCTTAATGCCCTCCACTTCATTTTTTGTCATGCCAGCAAAAATGCCAATACCGTGGTCTAGATGCACCACATAATCGCCCACATGCAAATCGGACAAAAATTCCAGATCATCGGTTTTCAGTTGTTGCTCGCGCCGCGTTTGGCCAAAAATGTCGACCTCTGTTAAAAACACCGCCCCGCCTTCGGTGTCGATAAAACTTTCCAACACGCTCGAGGGCTGTTTAAAAAGCGTTGCGGCCGATAATTTTTTCTGTTGGCGCAACAAATCTTTCACGCGGTTCGTACGATAGGTAATAATAATGCGCCGGTTTTCCTTAATCCATGTTTCGAGATCGGTCAAAAAAAGTGGCAGACGGTGATTGTAATACGGAGGTTTTAATAAATGCAGGTTTTCGGGTTGCGCATGCGTGGGCGTAAAAAGCGTTAAGGTAATATGCGGAAATGGTTGTAACTGCTTCCAAATGGCTTCATGTTCTTTTTTTTCTTCAAACAATTCTTCGGGGTTGGGGCTAATAACCGTATCGATGTTATGAATATAATCTTTTAAGGTTGTGCCGCGCCGCAGGGATCGCCAGGTGAATTCATACGGAATCAGATCCACGGTTTCTAATTCTTTCACGGTTTGTTGCGTCTTCCAGTCGAACAAATGCAGAGCGCTTATTGTGGTGCCGTCTAAATCTATGCGAATGGGCACATCGTATTGCGGGCTGAAAATATCTATAATGCCGCCGCGCAACGCATACGCTCCTTTGGTCGATGCCGTATGATTGCCTTCATACCCAAATTGCGCCAGATAGGTGAGGATGGTTCGCCGTGTGATTTTTTGCCCTTTTTCCATCGTCAGAAAATTTTTGCGGAACTCTTCGGGCGATAAAAGCTGAAAATCCAAAACCTCTAAAGTCGTTGCGAGCCAGAGGGGGTCATTTTTTAACAAGCGATACAACGTCGCCATGTGCTCGGCCGACAACGTTTTCTCGGACAAGGGATTCGGAACAAATGTTGCTACCTTTCCTGGACTTTTCCGGAACAGCGACCACCACATAGGCAATTGTTCCTGAATCGCCGCGGCTTTTTCTTGACTTTCTGTAACCCAAAGCACGCGAGACTTTTGCGGCTCCAGCGAGAGGTTGCGACCTAACCAATAGGTCTCTTTGGTTAATGTATCTAAACCCGTAATCTCCCGGATGGGGGATCGGGCTTGCGTTGCAGAAGGCTTCACAGAAATCCTGACACGCGCTTCAATAATAAATACTCTAAAATTAGCTCAAAGCCACGGTGAAAACCCAAATGCTTGACATTGTGGGTCCGACGTGCTAATATAGTATATCCCCTATGTGATTTTTTAGCAAGTCGCGATGGGGAAAAGAAAAATTTTACCAAAGGATTCATCTCTGAATCCTGCCCGAAGGAGTTGTTCTGTTGCGGCGATCCTCCTTAAGCCGTGACGTGAGCGAACCCGAAGGCAGGATCTAGGGATGAATTTTTGTTTTCGCCAATTTTTTTTCGTTAGCGATCAGCCGGGCATACGGCGTCGCGCATTGGATGCTCCGCCGAGCGACGCCTTAACGCCCACCTGATCGCTCAAAACGGTATTGGCGAAATGTGGTTTAGGAGGGGGTGAGGTATAAAAGGAGGATTCCGGCGAAGATTAAAAAGAATGCGGCAGTTTTTAGCAAAATATTCTTCCGATCAAAAGACTCCACCAGAAGTTGCGGCCATCGCACATGTAAAAAGCCGGAAAGCATAAAGACAAACAGCATTTGGGATCCGGCAAGCGCAAAAATCAGAGCCGCGGGTCCATAAGATAGCGACCAAATATTAAAAAGTGATCCTAAATTGTCGATAACACTGATGCCCAACAAAGACACAGCAAGATGTTTGTGTCGTGTTTGGATTTCTGTTCGCCAAGCAAAGCGAAACGTTGGCAGAAGAAACAATAATAAACACCATACCGCAACCGCAAGATTGATCCACAAAAAAGCCGAACCAAAAGGAACGCGGCTCGTGACATGACGGAAGATAATCGCATAAAGCGCGTAACCCATGGACGCCACGACCATAAACCCCAACGCGCGCGAAAAGGTTTTATGCTTTTTGTGTAGATGCACGCTTGCAACCACACTTCCTAAAAAGAGCAACAAAAAAGCGACAAACTGTAAACCTAAGATTTTTTCCGACAGCAAAAGCCATCCCAAAATCAAAGTCATGACAGGGATAAGGTTCCACCACATATTGACGCGCGACACCTCTTCAATTTTTAACGCATGAATATATGGAAAACCTGCAAAAAAGAATAAGCCAGCGGCAAGAGCCATCCATGCGCCATCCGTAAACGACGGCACCACCACATCGATGAACGGAATAATACCCACGGCGCTGACGCTTAATAAGCCCAATGCCGTCATGTAGACGTAGGGGTTTTTCACGCGATGGCCAATCAACGCTTTGTCGCCCACATTGACCATGGCCCACAAAAGATGCGACAAAAGCGCAAAGGGGATCCATGTCATATTTTATTCCTTTCTTTTCACCGTCAGCAGTTGCGGGGATTTTTTTAGCGCGGTTGTGAGTTGCGCCAACGTTTCGGCGACCATTTCGTTCACCACGGTTTCTTCTTCTTTGGTAAAACGCCCCAACACAAAATCGGCGGTATCGTTGTGGCGTTCATAGGTGCCGGACATAATGCCTAACCGAAATCGGATAAAATTTTTATATCCCACGTGCCCAATAATGGATTTCACGCCATTGTGCCCGCCAGCATTTCCTGCCGCACGGATGCGCAGGCTCCCTAAGGGGAGATCCACATCATCATAGACAATCCAAATATGGTCTGGCGGTAATTTGTAAAATGCGGCCAACGCGCCTACTGACTCCCCAGAGTTATTCATCATTGTTGTGGGTTTAGCAAGCGCCATTTTTTTTCGGCCAACAACGCATTCCGTCACGTCGGCATGAAATTTTTTCTTTTCCGAAAAATCTGGCGCATGGAGCGCTTTTTGAAACGCGTCAACAACGCGGAAACCCACGTTGTGTCGAGTGTTCACATATTCTTTGCCAATGTTGCCTAAACCCACAAGAAGAATCATAAGACTCGTCCCTTAATACGCTTTCGTAGCGAAATTGTCAAATTTTGAGGCAAAATTGTTGAATAAATTTTGATGTTTAGCCATAGGCTAAGCGGAGAAATTTTGAAACGATTTTGACCAAAATTTGGCAATTGCAGTAGAAATGGTATTGAGGGACGAGTCTGCTGGTTATTGTATCGTAAGAATATCAAAATGCGCAACAGGCATACGAAGGGATTTGACAGTTTGTGGGATTCACCTCATTAATAAAGAGGTGGCCGGAGCCGTGCGTAGGCACGCGCCGGTTGCGAATGCGCAAGCAACGCTTCAGGGGGCCGCGCCCTCGGCGGTCGAAGTGTTGCGAGCGTATTCAATGCCGGTTTTCCGCCACCGGTCCCCCTGTGTCTCGCGTGAGCAGGGGGGCCGTCATAATCTTTCTCATGCTTTCTGACCTTCAAAAATATTGTGCCTTTACCGTGTATCTTGTCGTCGTGTTTTTTGCTATCCTCTGGGCATTACAACCGCAACGTGATTTTAGAATTTCCAGCATGTCGGAAGAAGAACGTGCGCAAGCCGCTAATAAAACTGTGAAGTCCAAGCCCTATGTCGATATGGCGGAAGAAGAAAAAACCCCGATCCGCGATCAAGCGCAAGAAATTATTGACCAGGGGACAACCAAGGCGTTTGGGCATTTTGTGAACGCAGTGCATGAGGGAACCGGCACCGTGAGCGTTGTGGAATTCGAAAGTAAAAACTACATTGTTTTGCAAAATGATTTTCGAACCGAAGCAGGACCGGATTTGCATGTGGTTCTTAGTGCATTAAAAGATCCGCAAAAAAGCGAGGATCTTCACAACAACATTAATAAGGACGTGGGAGCGTTGCAAACCGTTTCTGGCGCGCAAGTGTATGCGTTAGACGAAACGTTTGATGCAGAAATTCAAAGCGTGGTCATTTATTGCGTTCCGTTCCGCGTTATTTTTACGTATGCCAATGTTATTTAAATATCGCGTTCCTATTCTTTTGTTGATCGTCGGGTTGTTTCTGGTTTTATTAAATTTCTCAACCCTCCTTGATACGCAAGAAATGATTGCGGTTATTATTGTTGGGGTATTGCTGATATTGATCAGCGTGCTAACACGCGCTTGGTTTGACGTAAGCCTTGCCGTATGGGTAACGGCGGTTTTTGCAGGAAGTCTGCTGTATTTTACCGGCACGGATTCTACCACGCTTTTTTTGCGTGTGTCGGCGATTCTCGCGTTTGTGCTTTTACATGCCACGCTTTTCATTGGCCCGTGGTCGCATTTTACCACAATCCCGTTGCGTTTTTATAAACATCGCCGGCATTTAGGCGTTGCAACGCTTCTTTTGGCGTTACTCCATGCCACCACGGTGTTCCGCGTTTATTTTAACGCAGAACCTTCCCAAACTTTTCAATCCCCTTTTGTGTTTTTCGGTTTTACCGGCCTGTATATTATGGTCTTATTAGGACTCACCAGCTGGGATCGCGTTCAAAAAAACGTCACGGTGCGGCAATGGAGAAAAATACATACTCTAACCTTGGTAATCTACATTGCGATGCTTGCCGCTATTGTGTTTCAGGTTCAGCCGTCGTTTACATGGACACATTTTATTTTTATTGGCATCTTCCTGTTGGTTTGGGTGTTGGTTGCGCCATACGCTCTTCCTAAAAAAATTTTGCACGTGGTGAACGGATGGAAGCAACTCCATGTGCTCATTTATATTGCTTATGTTTCCGTTATTGTGCATGTGGCAACTGGCGTGGTTGAACAGCAAGATTTATGGGTGCAAGCGTTTTTCTGGACACTTGTTGTCGCAGTGGCAACATCGCACGTATGGGGTTTGGGAATCTGGTGGTGGGAATACCGCAATAGATCCATTGCAAAACGCGTGGTGATAGAAGGCAAAGATTATTTTGATGTTGGGGCCGTTAAAGATTTTGAAGAAGGTAAAGGGGAGTTGCGCTACCTTCAAGATTTTCCTGTTGCCGTTTTTCTGTACCGCGGAACATTTTTTGCTCTTGCAAATCACTGCCCGCATCAAGGCGGGCATATCTTTCGCGGAAAAATTGTGAACGGCTATGTGGAGTGTCCGTGGCATCAATGGCAATACAGCGTGGAAGATGGAACTCCGCCGCCAGGGTACAACGATCGCCTTCCCTATTTTCCTGCCATTGCCCGCAATGGAAGAGTGTATATTAAGGTATAAGGTTTAAGGACTAAGGGATAAGTATTTTTTCTTATTTCTTATACCTTAACCCTTAGCGCTTATCCCTTGCTCTTTACTGTTTCCCATGCGAAATATACAACCGAATCGGTATGCCGCGGAAATCTGCCGCGCTTCTTAAACTTTTATGTATGCCTCGCACCACAGCATCGGGAAGTCGGGTGCGCGCAGAAACATGCACGACAAATGTGGGGAGGTTGTTGCCGGTTTCCTGTTCTAGCCCCAAAACTTTCAACGCATGAGCAAGCGGTTTTTTTGCCGTGGCAAGATGAGCGCGAAGTTGCGAAACAATTCGTTCCAAATCTTCTGGCGGCACGTGCGCAGAAGTTCGCGCCAGCAGTTTTTCCGTCTCGCGCATGATGTTTTGAATGCGAAGGCGGTCGGTAGCGCTGGTCGAAAGAATCGGCGCGTCATGCATATCGGGCAGTTCATTCCGCAATTTTTTTTCTTCTTTGGGAAGCGTCTGGGATTCCTTGCCTTTTACATGATCCCATTTGTTGGCAATGATCAACATGGGTTTTTGCGCGTCGTTGACAATATCGGCAATGCGGCGATCAATACCTGAAAGGGGTTCTGCAATGTCGACAACAAAAATTAGCACATCGGCAATATGGGCAATGCGCAAACTTTCCGCGATCGCTAACTCTTCCAATTTGCCGCCGCTTTTTAAATGCGAATTTTTTAAAATTTTCTTTTTTTGAGTGATGCCCGCAGTATCAATGAGTGTAAAGGGTTTTTTCTGCCAGAGAAACGGAATCCATTGCGTGTCGCGCGTGGTGTGGGGTTCGTGGTACACCAAGACCCGCTCCGAACCCAAAAGCGCATTGACCAGCGATGATTTTCCTACGTTGGGTCTGCCTAAGAAAGCCACGCGCGTGCCGGATAGGGGTTCATGCAAAACAGCGGGGAGGTGATGAGCGAGTTGATCCAACAGATCGCCGGTGCCGCGGCCGTTGGTGCTAGAAACAAGCGCGGTTTCTGAAAATCGCAACGTGTAAAAATCCGGAGATAAATGATTTTCTTGCCGTTGACTGTCCACCTTATTGATAACCAAAATCACCGGTGTGGATTTTTTTTGGATTTTTTTCTGCAATAGCGCGGCAATGCGTTTGTCGTCCGGCAGGGGTTCGGTACTGCCATCGACCACAAATAAAATCACATCGGCTTTTTTTATGGCTTGCAAAGATTGTTGCGTAATGGATTCTTGCAAGGGCTCGGACGGCAAAACCGCAAAACCGCCCGTGTCGACGAACGTAAAGATGCGGTCCCGCCATTGGCAGACGGCTTCTTTATAATCGCGGGTCGTGCCGGGAATCGGCGACGTCAAGGCCGACTTTTCTCCGGTAATGATATTAAAAAGCGTAGATTTTCCCACATTGACCCTGCCAACAAGGACAACGTAGGGAACCGATTTTTTGGAGCTCATGATTTTTTGGGTTTGCCCCTTGTGAGTGCAATTAGCGTAGGGTGAGGGGCGTTGGCGTATTTTGTCCTAAGATGAGAATGAAGTCAATGCCATCGGTCTGCGTCGTTTGGGTGGTGACAACTTCTTGCCCGTCCACGGTGAGTTCGCGCGAAGGGTCGTTTAAGAGCCACGAGGGGATACTGGTGGACACATTGGCCTGGAATTTAGCAACTAATGTTTGTAAAGTTTCCGGCTTTTTGCCAAATGTTAAATCATAGATGACGGTTTTTTCAAAGTCTTGACGCTGGGCATTTTCCGTGCCAACAACCGTCATGCCTTGCGCAGTTAAATCTTCGGCAACTTGCGTCGCTAATTTATTGCGCTTGGTTCCGTTTTGTATTAACACGCTGGCTTGCTCTTTTTCAATGGTGGTTTGGGCAAAGATGTTTTCGACAAACGTATGGATTTCCGAAAAATCGTCTATCCCGGCGTTGGGGCTTAAAAGATACGCGCCATCGATTTCGCCGACGTATGAATACAGTAATCCGCCCGGGCTGTTATCAATAACCTTGTTCGCAATTTGGTTTTCGGAAACGCCTTTGATTTTGTCATACAGCGAGAGCGCTTCCCAAATCTCGAAGTTCGTATTCACGGTTTCGCCAAGCGAGTTGAGCAACGCAAAAATTCGCGTGGGGTTTAGCAACGTGCCCGTAGATAAAACTTTTTCTTTGATGCCGAACATAACTTTTTGCTGACGTTCAGATCGCGCAAAGTCGCTTCCTTCGCCATTGTTGCCGTGCCGCGATCGCGAAAATTCCAGCGCGGTTTCGCCGTCCATGGTTTGTTCGCCTTTTTTAAACGACACGACCTGGTAACCATAGTTATTGTCGGGGTACGCGTAATCCGTAAATGTTGTTTCCACGTTCACAGTAATCCCGTCGAGCGCGTCGACAATGCCTTTAAAGCCGTCAAAATCCGCGCGCACAAAATAGTGCACCGTTTGCCCGGTGACTTTCTCTACCGTATCCACAACAAGTTTTTCGCCGACTTTATCTTCAATGCCAAAAGCAAGGGCATTGTTGATTTTTCCCCAGCGATGGCCTTCTATCTCTACATACAAATCGCGAGGAATCGAAACCATGGCGAGTTTGTCGGTGTCGTAATTATAGCTTGCCAGAATAAGGGTGTCCGCAAGGTAACGGCCGGAATGCCCCGCGCCACCATGGCCGATCAATAAAATGTTCGTGCGGCCGTCGCTTTCACCGCGTAAGGGTTTTTCGCCCGATGTTACTAACCCTTTAATCTGCGATGCCACGCTTGCGTTGTTATACTGCCCACTTAGAATAGTTGTGGTTTCGGAAAGCACGCGGTAAGCAAAAGCTAAACCCACGGCAACGACCGTGATGCCTAAAAACACAAAAAACCATCGAGCCGTATGCGGCGATGCCTCCTGTGTTTCATTATATGAAGCGCGATGGGCAAGATCCGGGGTTTGATCTTCGGGTTGATGCATGGGGTTTTGCGGGTTTAGAAAAAATCTCCGCACGACGTGAATTATAAAAGGAAACGCCCGGAACGTCAATGAAAAAACAGACTTGCTTTTTATTGTAGGCTCTTGGTATACTGTGCACAGTTTTATGCCTCAAGAGATGCCGGAAAAAAATACCCAAAAAGATTTGGAAAAAGCGGTTCAAGAGCTCAATCGTGACAGCCGCAAGGGTCAGACATCGTTTTTGCGTTCTGCCGGCGCGTTTCTTTTTGAGTTGTTAAAAGTCTTGGTCATTTCACTCGTCATTATTTTGCCTATCCGCTATTACGTGATTCAACCGTTTTATGTGGTGGGCGCGTCGATGGAACCCAATTTGCACGACTATCAATATATTGTGATTGATGAAATCAGTTATCGATTTCGAGACGTCGACCGCGGAGAAATTGTGGTGTTAAAAAACGTGGACAATCAACGGCAGTATTTAATAAAACGCGTTATTGGTTTGCCCGGCGAGCAAGTAGAAATTACTCCAGCAGGCGACGTCGTTGTAACCAATACCGCTTTTCCAGATGGGAATATTTTGTCGGAAAAGTACTTGGGCCCGACTATAGAAACCAACGGCGCAAACAGTTGGCAATTAAAAGACAACGAATATTTTGTCATGGGTGACAATCGTTCGGCAAGTCTAGATTCGCGCATTTTTGGGCCGGTGACGCAAGAAAATATTGTGGGCCGCGCATGGATCCGCGCATGGCCGTTAAAACAACTGACGCATTTTACTCCCCCTAATTACTGATTCTATGGCAACCAAAAAAAAAGGAGCACAACAAGTTCAACTTCTTCGCGGCATGAAAGATGTTTTGCCCGAAGACGCGCCGTACTGGCAGGCGTTGCGAGAACGATTTCTTGCGATCGCCGCTAGTTATAGTTTTAGTGAAATTCAGTTGCCTATTTTGGAAAGCAAAGATTTATTTGTTCGCGGGGTAGGGCAAGACACGGACATTGTATCCAAAGAAATGTTCACGTTTATGGATCATGGCGAAAGCGTGGTTCTGCGTCCGGAATTTACCGCATCGTTTGCGCGTGCCTATATTGAACACGGCATGTTGAGCAGGCCGCAACCCGTGAAGCTATTCCACATGGGCCCGGCTTTTCGTCGCGAGCGTCCGCAAGCCGGTCGCCAGCGGCAGTTCCACCAATTCGATTTCGAAATTATGGGTTCAGCAAGCGCAACCATGGATGCGGAAATCATCGTGTTGTCGTATGGGTTATGCACGGATTTTCGGTTAGACGTCGAGGTGCATGTGAATAGTATTGGGGATCCGCAATCGCGCAAGGACTATATTAAAGCGCTGGTTCAGTTTGTGAAGCCGCATAAAAAAACGCTTTGCGCGGATTGCAACAAACGGTTAGAAAAAAATCCGTTGCGCATTTTGGATTGCAAAAATAAGAAATGCCAAACGATTTTAGAAGAAGCGCCAGAAATGGTGGATTTCTTGGACGAAGAATCGCGCGCGCATTTTGTGGAAGTCCTAGAGCACTTGGACGCCGCTGAAGTTCCCTACATCTTAAATTCCAAACTGGTGCGGGGCTTGGATTATTACAATCGCACGGTTTTTGAAATTATTCCAACGGGCGATGAATCGCGACAAGGAACATTAATGGGTGGCGGTCGGTATGACGGGCTGGTAAAAATGTTGGGTGGGCGAGCGGTTCCGGCCGTGGGGGTAGCTGGTGGCGTGGAGCGTTTACTCCAATTGGTCAAAGCGAATGAAAAATTTTCGCTTCCAGTCATTCGACCCGATATTTTTGTTGCGCAACTAGGCGACCGCACCAAGCGCAAAGCGCTGTACTTATTTGAGCATCTGCGCAAGAACGGTTTTCATGTGGTGCACGATTTTTCCAGTAGCGGACTTCGGGATCAATTGGGCACGGCCGATAAATTGCGCGTCAAGTACACATTGGTGTTGGGGCAAAAAGAAATGATGGATGAAACCGTGATGGTGCGCGACATGGAAAACGGCTCGCAGGAAGTGGTGGACATTGGTAAAATCGCCGCAGACATGGCAAAACGACTACGACGAGCTTCGTGAGCCGCCGCACGAGATCCGATCTCAAAGGGCGTCCTAGGATCCGATGCTGCTCTCAACCCTCTAGCGCAACATTCTTAAGCAAGTAATTGGCTAAACACT
>CAZRYK010000013.1:0-25053 GCA_964604315.1 uncultured Gammaproteobacteria bacterium | reverse complement strand
TTGGCTTTAGCACTCGAGGGGCTCCAGAAGGCTTTCCGGGCTTGGTCACTCCGACTTTGAGGAGGAGGGGCCGGAAAGCCGAGGGCGAAGTGCGCCTCACCGCTGGAGTGAGGCGACACTGTACCCGAGAGGGGTAATGCCAAGAGCCAGAGGCTTTAATTTCAACAGATCAAAGATTCGCACTATATTAATCTGAACACCTTTTTTGCCAATTGTTCCTCGCGACTGCTGTAAACTTATGAAGAAATTTTACATTACCACGCCCATCTATTATGTGAATGACAAGCCTCATATTGGGCATGCCTACACAACCATTGCGGCGGATTGTTTAGCGCGTTACTATCGGAAAAAATGGGGTAACGATCACGTCCGTTTTATGACGGGCACCGACGAGCATGGCAAAAAAAATGTCGAAGCCGCGGAAAAAGCCGGACTAGAACCCCAAGCCTTTATGGATCAACAGGCGGAAATTTTCCAACAGGCGTGGGCGAATTTAAATATTTCCTATGATGTTTTTGCGCGCACCACAAACCCAGATCACTATGCCGCGGTTTCGCAATTCATGCAAAAGCTTTATGACCAGGGCGATATTTACGAAGGCGTGTATGAAGGATTATATTGCGTCGGCTGCGAAAAGTTTTTAACGGAAAAAGATTTGGTTGAGGGATTGTGTCCCGACCATAAACGCAAACCCGAATTTTTAAAAGAAAAAAATTATTTTTTTCGTCTAAGTCATTACTTGCCCAAAGTTCAAAAGTTAATTGAGAGCGGGGATTTGGTGATTGAGTCGGAATCCCGCAAAAAAGAAGTCATGGGATTATTCAAGCAGAGTTTGGAAGATTTTTCTGTGTCGCGTGAAAATATTCCGTGGGGCGTGCCGATCCCTTGGGACGAATCGCAAACCGTGTATGTTTGGGTGGAGGCCCTGCAAAATTATATTTCATTTGCAGGTTACGGATTGCAAGAAAAAGAATTTGAAAAATGGTGGCCGGCAGATCTTCATTTAATGGCAAAAGATATTATTAAGTTTCATGCCATTTATTGGCCAGCGCTGTTACTCGCGGCCGGGTTGGAACCGCCAAAGAAAATCTTTGCGCATGGATTTTTCACCATCAATGGACAAAAGATGAGCAAGAGTCTGGGAAATGTGATTGATCCGAATACTCTGGTAGAGCAGTTCGGAGTGGATGCCGCGCGGTACTTGTTGTTAAGTCAATTTCCGTTTGGCCAAGATGGTGACATTCAAGCCGAACGATTTCTGGAAAAATATAATGCCGATCTTGCCGACGGGTTAGGAAATGTGGTGTCGCGCGTGACAAGTATGGTGCAGAGTTATTTAGAAGGAAAAATTTCGCCAAAAAAGATTGCCCGCGAATACGACGTAAAAAAAATCCAGGCGGATATGGAAGATTTGCGTTTTACAGAGGTGTTGGATGCCATTTTTAGTATTATTGCGGAAACGAATAAACAGATAAATGATGCCGAGCCATGGCGCAAAGCCAAAGAGGGTAAACTCGACGACGTTGTAAAAATTTTATCTGAAGCGGTGTTACGTTTGCGCGCTGTCGCTGAAGTCTTAACGCCTTTTATGCCGGACACGTCAGAAAAAATGCTCGCCGCCCTTTCGGACAATAACAATATTCGCAAACCCGAAGCTCTTTTTATGAGGAAAGAATAAATTTTGTGCACAAGTTTCCTGCCTTGTCGCCCAGCCACTCTCGAGTACAGTGTCGCATTGCTCCAGCGGCAATGCGCACTTCGCCCTCGGCTTTCCGGCTCCGACGTACGTCGGAGACCAAGCCCGGAAAGCCTTCTGGAGCCCCTCGAGTGCTAAAGCCAAGAGCCAAAGATTACATGCATGAGATTTTTTGAGCTTTTGGCCTTTGGAGGGACTCTCGCAGGCGTCGCTAGCTTGGTCTCCGATGCTTTGATCGGAGTAGCGGCGCCGAGGGAGAAGTAGCCGAGTCCGCTGGAGACGAGGACTGCTGTGCCCGACAAATGCCAAGAGCCAGAGACTTTAAACTTCAACAAAGGACAGAAAAATCAAAACTTGTCATACTTAATCTCTATGTCGACATTTGATTGGATCATTATCACCATTCTCGTTGTCTTTATCTTTCACGGATTTAGACAAGGTTTTATTATGGCCATTGGGGGTTTGGTCGGCTTGATTATTGGGGTGTTTGTGGCCACAAGATATTTTGCTTTCGTTGCGCAAAGTTTTGGCGGCGAGGCATGGACATTGCCCGTGGCCTTTTTTGTGATTTTCTTTGTGACAAGTTATGCTGTGGGTTTGGTTTTTTGGGTTGCCAACAAAATTTTTAATATTGTCTCCATTATTCCTTTTGCTAAGACCGTGAACCGCATGCTCGGCGCCGCCTTTGGTTTTTTACAGGGCGTCTTTTTAATGAGCGTTGCGCTTTATGTTCTAGACCGTTACTTCTTTTTTATTGATGTGCAAAATATCTTCGGAGGGTCGAGTGCGGCCGAAGCCTTCACTTCTGTTGGCCGTTTTATGTCGCCTCTCATGCCTTCGCTTTTGAGCGAGATTGAGCTGTTTCTTAAATAGCGGAAGACAGCAGTCAGCAGACCCGCCTGCCTTGCCGACTATGGCGGGCAGGCAGCTGTCAGAAAAAACATAAATTATTAGTCTATTCTTACTGACTACTGACTACTGACAGCTGAACTTATGCCCCAATGGATCGATACGCATGGACATGTGAACTCTCAAACCTTTCAGGATTCCTGGAAAGAAGTTTTAGATCGCATGTTGGCAGAAAACGTGTGGGTGGTGATGCCCGGATTTCAACATTGGACAAGCGAACAAGGATTAAAGATTTCTGAACAGTATCCGGAAGGCGTGTATACGGCGTTAGGTTTTCACCCCACGCATGTGGGGGAAACGCGCAATGTTTTTAGTAAATCGGTTTTTGAAAAAATGTTGCCAAACCCCAAAATCGTAGCCATCGGGGAAACCGGCTTGGATTATTATCGTATCGATCAAAACCGTTTTGAGGAATTACAAAAAGAACAAAAGAAGATCTTGTGCGATCATATTGATTTGGCTACGCGTTTTGATCTTCCGCTCATTGCTCATTGTCGCAATGCGTATGAAGATTTGTATGCGCTGCTTGAAGAAGAAATAGAAAAAGGTAAGTTAAAAAGGCGCGGTGTTGTGCATTGTTATGTTGGTGACTGGGAAACAGCGCAAAAGTTTTTGCATTTAGGATTTTTTATTTCTTTTACCGGCATTATTACGTTTACGGATGACGAGAAACTTTTAGAAACTGTACGCAATATTCCGATGGGGAAATTTATGGTCGAGACCGACGCGCCCTATTTAAGCCCGGTGCCGCACCGTGGAAAACAAAACGAGCCCCTGCGGGTCAAGCATATTGGAGAAAAGATTGCCGAATTAAAAGGCGTGAGTGTGGATGAAATCGCCAAGGCGACCACGCAAACCGCGCGGGAGTTGTTTCGTGTTTAGGGCCATGGGCGCACAAGGCCCGAAGCCTCATGCGCCCCCGAGCACCACGGTAAGAAGAACGATAGCTATCATCAGCAGAACCAGGAACGTGAGTTCCCGGAACGCCGGCGATAGGCTACCATTCACTTTCCGTAGCGCGCTCCGTAACCGCCACACCCAGCAGTGGCGGTAGCCCCGAAACATAATCATATACCCTCCTTTGGTTCCGGGTTTGTGTTATAATAGGGATGTTAATCATTTTGGTCAAGCTATGTTCGAAATTGCTATTATTATTATTCTCATTTCAGGTTTCGGTCTTTTGTTGTGGCAAACCCGGAAAGGCAGAGGCGGGGAGAGCATGACGCTTCTCAATCAGAACTTGCAGGGCTTGCATGAACGGGTAGATAAAACTACGGATTCCATGAATCAACGTTTGGATAACGCCGCGCAAGTCATTGCGTCCGTGCATAAAGAATTGGGTCATGTGCAAGAAATGGGGCGCACGATGTTAGAATTCCAGCAATTTTTAAAATCGCCAAAACTACGCGGGAACATTGGCGAACAAGTCTTACGCGATCTTTTAGAGCAAACGTTTTCGCGCGATCATTTTGCGATTCAATATAAATTCAACGACGGACAAATGGTGGATGCGATTATTAAAACCGATCGCGGCATTTTACCGATCGACGCAAAATTTCCTTTGGAGAACTTTCAAAAATTTTCTAAAAGTGAGACCGATGATCTGCGTGATGCTTACCGCAAACTCTTTATTCAAGACGTTAAAAAACATATTACAGATATTAGTAAAAAATATATTTTGCCAAGCGAAGGAACGCTCGACTTTGCCATTATGTATATTCCGTCCGAAACCATTTACTATGAAATGATCCGCCAGGACGAAGATTTGAATCTTTTTGCGACAAACAAAAAAGTTTTTCCGGTTTCGCCCAATAGTTTTTATTATTTTTTGAAAATCATCATGATGGGCTTGGAAGGCCAGCGTATTGAAAAAGCCGCAGAGAAAATCATGCAACTTTTAGGGTCGTTGAACAAAGACCGGGAACGCGTGTCGGAAAGTCTTGGGGTTCTGAATACCCATTTAACCAATGCGCGGGGCGCCATGGAACGGGTGAGCAGTGACTACGAAAAAATGGGCAACCGCGTTGATCAGATGAAGCTTTTGAAGTAAAAAATAATTCAGCTGTCAGCTGTCTGCTGATGACTCCCCTCACGGATTCAAAAGAATCACCGCCGAATGCGCCGGCATCACAATCTGTGACAGCTTTTCATTTGTCGAGACATTCACCATCTCACGGGTAAGCGTCACCTGTTGTCGATTAGGATTGGGGTTGACAATCACCAATCCTTTTTCAAATAAACGAGAGTAAATGCCACCCTCTTCTTCCGCCGTGCCGCCCGGTTCTCCCAAGTTAACGTTGTACTCATCATACCAATAGGAAGGAATAGAGGCCGTATCTTCGCGTCCATAGTAATACGTTGGTGTGTTTTGATTTTTGATACCGAGGAGCATAGAGGCGTAACCGTATACCGAAATATCTTTGTCGCTCCAAAACGGCACGCGATTTTCCAACAACAATATTTTCCCATCAGGGATATTTTGTCCTTGCTCTAATTGTTGCAACCAAATAGATGCGGTGTGGTACCCTTGTTCAATAACATTATAATGCGTGCGTGTAAATACTTCGTTCATCGCGCCATCGGCAATGTCTAAAAATGCCTGCCAAAAAGGATGGTTCGGGTCATTTACCTGCGACACGTTCCCAATAACGTTTATTTTTTCTTTATGCATTGCGTCCGTAATAGCTTTAATGAACGACAGGGTGGCTTTCTGAAACTCTTCGTCCGTGTTGTAGCTCGCTATCGCTGGCGTTCCGTAATCCGTGTTATCCAAGGTATAGCGGATGTTATCTAAAAAGATGCCATCCCATCGTTCTTTAGAGAGCGCTATCTTTTCAGCGATTTTTTGAATATAAAATTCCTGCCATTCGGTGTTTCCCGGGTCTAACCAATAATACCCATATTCTTCTTGCGAAAAAACCGGACGATCGCTGGCGTCTTTTAAAAACCAATCCGCGTGATTTTCGGTGATCCAGTTGAACTGCCCGATGCCGCCGTCCGATAAATCTTCATCTTGCTGAATCGGCACATCGACATACAAATAAATTTTTGCGTTCGGATTGGTTGCGCGAATATCTGGAATAAACGACGCGCGATTCACATGAAGAACAAAAAGATCATACCGTTCCGCCGACCAAATAACTTCTTCTTGGGAAGGCGTGTATGACGACCACGGGATATACAAAAAATTGCCGTACGGAGGGTTCGTTTCAAGCGTTTGGGTATGTCGCGGATATTTTAATTCTGCTTTTTTTAAAGTGGCGCTTGCAGATTCTAAGAGTTCGGCGGACTTGGAAAAATTATTAAGATCGTAATAATTTTCTGTTTCTTCTAAAATCCGCGCGGTTTCAGAAATATCATAACCCTGCCATTTTTTTAGCCCGTATTCCTGACGCACATCTAAAATAATATCGTTCACCGCTTCCAGACTTTCTTGACTTTTGAGTGTGCGCAACCACAACAGCATCCCCAAAAAAAGGAGAAGAACCATGAGAACCGTAATCAAGATCGCAACGCTGGATTTCTGGAGCATAAGATTTCAGCAGACAGTCTTCAGCTGTCAGAGGGGATCCGACCCTGACGTCATTTGGGTCGGATCCTGATTAGCTTACTGACAGCTGACCGCTGACTGCTGGTTTTTATTATACTAAAAACACTCCATAGTGTCATCTTTAAGTATCGGTCGTATTTTAGTCTTCTGGTTTATCAGAACGGAAGCCTTTAGCGCGGTATTTGCGCAACACATGTCGGCGGGCAAGCTCACGCTCAAGATTCATCGCCGCTTCTTCATAATCTGCCGTGTTGAATTTTTCTTTTTTGAGATTTTCTGCCCGGTCAATAGCTTCGGCAATAAGTTTTTCATCCATCTCGTGCACATGTTCGGCCGCATCTGCAAGAACAACCACTTCACCTGTTGGTCGCACCTCGCAAAAACCGCCATGCACCATTAATGGTGTTTCTTTACCTTGTGAAAAATACACCGCCTCACCGGGTGAAACCACGGTGACCATTGGCGCATGGTGCGGCAGAACAGTGATTTGCCCTTCTGGCGTGGTGAGCGTCAATCGCTCAATGTCTTCCGTCATCTTCACGCCTTCGGGGGTAATAAGCTCAAAGCGCATAGTAAAAATATTATTCCGTCGTTTCAACCTCGTCAATGGAACCTTTCATGTAGAACGCTTGTTCATTGTGCGCGTCCATTTTTCCATCCAAGATATCTTTAAATCCTTTGACCGTGTCGGAAAGTTTCACATATTTTCCCGGCCGGCCGGTAAAGGTTTCAGCAACCGTAAAGGGTTGCGACAAAAAGCGTTGCAATTTGCGCGCACGGGAGACAATCAATTTATCTTCTTCCGAAAGTTCTTCCATGCCTAAGATGGCAATAATATCTTGAAGGCTTCGATAGCGTTGCAAAACTTTTTGCACGCCGCGAGCAACATCATAATGTTCTTGGCCCACAATTTCTGGCGCCAAAATAGTAGAGTTGGAATCCAACGGATCGACCGCCGGGTAAATACCCAATTCTGCCAAGCTTCGCGATAGCACCACGGTGGAATCTAAGTGCGAAAAGGTGGTTGCCGGCGCGGGGTCGGTTAAGTCATCGGCCGGAACATACACGGCTTGCACCGAGGTAATGGATCCGCGGTTGGTAGAAGTGATACGTTCTTGCAAATCGCCCATTTCGTTGGCAAGGGTCGGCTGGTATCCTACGGCCGACGGAATGCGTCCAAGAAGCGCCGAAACTTCGGAACCGGCTTGGGTGAAACGGAAAATGTTGTCAATAAACATCAGTACGTCTTGTTGTTTTTCGTCACGGAAATGTTCGGCAATGGTTAAACCGGTTAACGCCACACGCAACCGCGCTCCCGGGGGTTCGTTCATCTGGCCAAAAACCATGGCGACTTTTGCTAAAACGCCGGCATGTTTCATTTCTTCATACAAATCGTTTCCTTCGCGCGTGCGTTCGCCAACCCCCGCAAACACCGAATACCCACCATGCGCTGTGGCGATGTTGTTAATGAGTTCCTGAATAATCACGGTTTTGCCTACACCTGCGCCGCCGAATAATCCGACCTTTCCGCCTTTAATAAAGGGACAAATCAAGTCGATGACTTTTATGCCGGTTTCCAAAATTTCTGCGGTTGTGGACTGTTCATGAAATGCCGGTGCGGACCTGTGAATCGGATCGCGTTTGGCTTTGTCCAACGCCTTCCCGCCGTCAATTAAATCGCCGGTCACATTAAAGATGCGCCCAAGCGTTTGTTCACCGACCGGAGTCGTGATTGGCGCGCCGGTTGCCAACACTTTCATGCCGCGCTCTAAACCGTCGGTCGAGCTCATGGCAACGGTGCGCACCATGCGATCCCCCAAATGCTGTTGAACTTCGAGCGTGAGCTTACTGTCCTTGTGATCGATGGTTAGGGCGTGAAAAATATCTGGGAGGTTTTCTGAAAACTCCACGTCCACGACCGGGCCCAAGATTTGCCGAATAATACCTTGATGTTTTTCTGAAGTCATAAAATGAGGATTAATGAGATAAAGCTAAACGGCCAGCGACAATCTCCGCAATTTCTTGGGTAATACTCGCTTGGCGCACTTGGTTATACGTTAGGGTGAGTTCGTCGATCATTTCTTCAGCGCTATCGGTCGCGTTATGCATGGCAAGCATACGCGCAGAGTGTTCGCTCGCCGCCGACTCTAACAAAAGTTGGTACAAGGTCATTTCTAACATCCGAGGCAGAAGCGTATTAAAAACCTGTTCCGGATTTGGTTCAAAAAGAAATTCCGCGTTGAGATTCTGTAAACCGTTTGCATTGTCGTCCCCATTTTTCGTTGCGTGGTTTAATCGCAGGGGAAGAAGCGGGTGGATTTTGGGAACTTGTCGAATGGAAGATTGAAAATCCGTGTAGGCCACGAACACTTCATCGATCTCTTTATTTAAAAATTGTTGTTGGGCAAGGCGGCTAATACTTTGGATCTCGCGAAAATCGGGGTGATCGGTAAAACCCTCGTACGCATATTGAAGGTTAAGTGACAGACTTTTGCGAATCGCGTTGTTGGCTTTTTTCCCAATGCCCAGCGGCTCGATAGTGATGTTTTTCTCTTGTCGCGCTCCGGTTTCAGAAAGAAACAATTTAATCACCGCGGTATTTAAACCTCCGCATAATCCTCTGTCGCTCGCAATAAGGATGCCCAGTGATTTTTGAACGGTTCGTTCATTAAGTAGGGGATGCGTGACACCCGATGCATGCATACGGCTAACAACATCCCAAAGACCGTGCGTATACGAACGCGCGTTCACCGCCAACGCCGTGGCCTTGCGCATTTTGGACGCCGAAACCGCTTCCATGGCTTTGGTCACTTGTTTGGTACTTTTAATCGACTTAATGCGTCGTTTGAGATCTTGAATGCCGTCCATGGCTTGTGAGACTATGCTTTAACGCTTAAAAATTTTTCACAATGTTTTTTGAGAAGCTCTTCGGATTCGTCACTCCACGCGCCATCATTTAAGGCTTTCATGAGTTTAGGATCTTTGGACCAACTAAATTCGCGCAACGCGGTTGTGGTTGTGGTCATATCGTCTAGCGCAACATTGTCTAAAAATCCGTTGGTCGCGGCAAAGATTAACACCACTTGATCGGCAACTGGTAGCGGATGCGCGGGCGCTTGCTTCAAAATTTCTGTAATGCGCTTCCCGCGTTCCAATTGTTGTTTGGTGGATGCGTCTAAGTCTGAACCAAATTGTGCAAAGGCCGCAAGCTCGCGGAACTGCGAAAGATCTAAACGTAATTTTCCCGCCACTTTACTCATGGGTTTTAATTGCGCCTTCGAACCCACGCGCGAGACCGACAGCCCCACATTTAACGCTGGCCGAATGCCTTGGTAAAACAGTTCGGGCTCCAAATAAATTTGTCCGTCGGTAATGGAAATGACGTTGGTCGGAATATAAGCCGATACGTCGCCGGCTTGGGTTTCAATAATCGGCAGAGCGGTAATGGAACCTCCGCCGTGCTCTTTGTTGCGTTTCGCCGCGCGTTCCAACAGGCGTGAATGCGCGTAAAAAATATCGCCGGGGAAAGCTTCGCGTCCTGGAGGCCTTCGCAAAATGAGCGAAATATTCCGGTAAGCCGAGGCGTGCTTGGAAAGATCGTCGTAAATAATGAGCACGTCTTTTCCTTGATCCATAAAATATTCACCCATGGCGCAACCCGCATACGGCGCAATGTATTGCATAGCCGCAGAATCGGATGCCGAGGCGTTCACCACAATGGTGTAGGACAACGCATCGTTTTGTTCTAGCGTCTTCACGACGCGAGCGATTTTTGACAACTTCTGGCCAATCGCCACATAAATACATAGCAAATCTTTGCCTTTTTGATTTAAAATCGTGTCAATCGCAATCGTGGTTTTGCCGGTTTGCCGGTCGCCGATAATGAGTTCGCGTTGTCCGCGGCCAATCGGAATCATGGCGTCGATGGCCATAATCCCGGTTTGTACGGGCTTGTCGACGGCTTCGCGCGTAATAACCCCTGGCGCAATTTTTTCAACAGGGTAGGTGGCGGATGCCTGAATGTCGCCTTTGTTATCTAGGGGTTCGCCTAAAGGATTGACCACACGGCCTAAGAGCTTTTCACCCACCGGCACTTCCAAAATGCGGTTGGTGCGTTTCATGATATCGCCCTCTTTCAAACGTTCAAAGTTTCCAAAAATCATGGCGCCGACAGAATGGTTTTCTAAGTTTAACGCCACGCCGGTAATGCCGTTTTCGGAAACGACCATTTCTTGAGACATGACACCGGCAAGTCCGGATATGCGCGCCACACCGTCGGCAATTTCTGTGACGGTTCCGACTTCTTCGGATTGCTGTAACGGCTCAAATGCCGCAATGTGTTTTTGAAGTTCGGCAATAATCTGATCTTTGTCGTTCATAATGTGTTTGTTAATTGCGTGTGGAGTTGTTGAAGTTGAGCGTGGTAAGAAAAGTCGTATAACCGATCGTCAATCAAAACCTTAGCCCCGCCAATGAGCGAAGGGTTCACCTCGATCTGAAAGTCTAAAGCCGCATCGAGGATTTCTTCGGTTGTCTTTTTTAACGTTGTCACGTCCTTTTCGCTTAAGGGTCTAGCACTTTGTGCGCGAACACGGGTGTGTTTCCCGGCATGCGCAGAAAGATCGGCATAGGCTTTTTTTATTTCCGGCATCAAATGTGCGCGTTTTGCGGTGACAAGATGTTGCGCTAAACCTTGCAAGCGACTGTTTCGTTTACGGTCATCCGATTCCTTTGCAACATCGAAAAGATAGAGGGCGTAAGAAAAGGGAAGTGAAGCGTTCATAGGCGTGGCGAGATCTTTGTTATGGTGTCAAACACTTCTTGACGATTACGTTCGTCTATGACTTTTTCTTTGAGAATTTTTTCTGTTGCGGTGACTACCAGATCGGCGATTTCTTCTTTGGCGCTGTCTATTAATGTGGCCTTCGTCTGCTGTAATTCTTTTTGAGCGGCTTCTTGCATAGCGACAATCTGCTCTTTTGTCTCGTTTAACATGCTTGTTTTTAGATCCTCGCCTGCTTTCCGCGCGTTTGTCAAAAGAGCGTTGGCTTCTTTTTCGGCATTTTTTAACACGTCGGCCCGCGTGCTTTCGGCGTTTTCTAGCGCTGCTTTAGCACGTTCCGCGTCTTGTAATCCTTTTTCAATGGTCTTGGACCGATCCCGCAACATTTTTAAAACGGGTTTGTACGCAAATTTCCACAAAATCAATAACACCACCAAGAAATTCACGGTTTGCGCTAACAGAGTATACCCATTAATGCCAAATTTGGTAAATAATTCCATAATGCCTTTTTAAAGATTTTTCCTCCCACCACGGTATTGACGTGCTGAGAGGTCAATCCTGTCGATTATTCTACAAATTTAATCAACAAAGCAATAACCAGTGCATAGATTGCGACTGCTTCGGCAAAGGCGACGCCGATGATCATCGGGGCCTGGATTTTGCCGGATGCTTCCGGATTGCGTCCGATCGCATGCATGGCTTCAGCAACGATTTTTCCAATAGCGAACGCCGGTAAGGTTCCGCCGATCGCGATGGCTGCTGCGGCCGCGAGGTTTGTGATCGCATCTTCCATAGAGTGAGATTAATGTTCAAAGGTCAACGCACGATTTAATTTCGCACGCTCATCTTTAAACGTGTTCTCTAATGATGTTCTGCCGTTGCCATGGTTAAGAAAACGAGCGTTAACATAGAAAAGACCAACGCCTGAATAAACCCCACAAACAGCTCTAAGAAATAAAACGGCACTGGCGCGCCATAGGAAACCAGCCCGCCCATAACAATTAACAATACTTCGCCGGCAAAGATATTCCCAAAAAGCCGGAACGAAAACGAGACCATTTTGGAAATCTCCCCGAACGCTTCTAAAATACCCACACCAAACATGATAGGATTTTTAAATAACAATTTTACGTTAATAAACTTTCCAAGATGTTTCCAAAAACCTAGCGCTACAATACCAAAGATGTGTGTGGCAACCACCGAAAGAATAGCTAAAGCAATGGTGGTGTTTAAATCGCTGTTGGCCGAGCGAAACAACGGAATAAGAACCTCTTTCCCTTCGTGAGTTTCGTAAATACCAATGGGCCCAACAATCGGCAGTAAACCTAAGTAATTGGAAAACAAAATAAACAGAAAAAGCGTTGCTACCAGCGGGAAGAATTTTTGGGTTTTATGGTCATCGCCCGTCACGCTTTGAACGAATGCGTAAAGTTTCTCTACGATCACTTCCACCACGTTTTGGAATCCTCGCGGCACGGTTTGTAATTGTTTGACGCGCAACGCAAGACACCCCGCAATAAAAAGAAGGGTGACAACAAACGTATTGATTAAACTGTTCGTGACCGTGAAGGCTCCTATGTGGAAAATCGGTTCTGCGGCTAAGGAAATGTCCATAACGTATTAAAACGGGATTTATGGTTTGTGGGAGGTGTCGTTGTTTAAATCTTTGATTTTGCGGATCATGGCCAGAGTGGTGGCAATAAGTGAAATGGCAATACCGCCTAAGAGAAATCCGGGGGACGTTCCGTAACGTTCATCGAGCCACTGGCCAAGAAGAACAAAGATGACTAAAGGAATGGCGATCTGAAACCCAAGATTTCCGAGCGAACCAAGGGTTTTTAACGCGGAAGGAGGGTTATTTGAAGATTTGTGCGCGTCTGCCATTAGGAAAATTGTCAAGTAAATTGACCCTTATTGTACGTCAAAAACCCTTGTTTGTCAATTTTAAAATCGGATCTTAAAGTGTGGTTTGAGATCGGATCTCAAAGGCCCGTTTTAGATCCGATCTCGTTAATCTCGTTATTTAAATTAAAAAGGGAAAAGGCCTAAGGGGTAAGGAGCGAGAAAGCTATTTCTTAAACTTTCTCCCACTTGACGCCTGAAGCAAAAACGTTCATCTCTTGGTTGTGCTGCTCCTCGGTTGCTCTGATGGTGGCAGATCTTTTTTGTTTGCCAAGCGCGCTGAAATCTTCAAGAAAAGCCTTTAATCTTCTTGCGGTTGGCACATCCCTCCAGTCAATTGTTATAGATAGAACCGGCTCCTTACGGAGCGTTCTTAAGAAATCATAAAATTCAAAAGTGTCCATACTTAAAAACTCGGAGCTAATATCTTTTGGGGCCGGCTCGTGTTCATTTTCTGTGCTGTATCTTTCCATAGCGTTCAAAAGTTAAAAATAAATTTATTACACATAATGGCGCGGGTTATACAATCGTTTCGAGGATCGCCACATGTGAGACGAGAAATGTTGCACAATGTTTCTGGATATACCGCATATCCGGTGTTGTACGATGTAAATTTTTTATCTTCGTCGTTATTGGTTCTACTTACGGTTTTACTGAAAGAAAATTTGATTTTTTTGAAAAGATGCAAGAGGGGTTTGGGGTGAATTGCATTTTTTCAAAACTCCTTATTCAATTTCGTTTATTCAGCTGAATCTAATCTTTTTATCTCGGGATTGCCAAGCAAAGATTGCATTTGGATAATGGCTATTTCATTCAATCGTGTTAGTCGTTCATTGGTTGGAATTCCTTGTCTAATAAATTCAGCATTAAGCGTTTCCAAATTGGCTAAACATACTAATTGGGAGACATCTGCATAATCTCGGATATTTCCGTCCTTGTTTTGATTTTTATTTCTCCACTCTTTCGCTGTCATGCCAAACAAGGCAACATTAAGTAAATCAGCTTCGTTGGCGTAAATGATATTCGCTTGTTCATTAGAAATACGATTAGGAATCAAATGTTTTTTTATAGAATCCGTATGGATGCGATAGTTTATTTTTGTCAGAGTGCGTTTTATATCCCAACCCAAAGCCAATCGCTCATTTTCTTCTATTTTTAAACGCTGGAATTCCTTGATCAAATACAGCTTGAATTCCGCTGAAAGCCAAGAGCCGAATTCAAAGGCAATATCAATATGCGCATAAGTCCCTCCGCCGTACCTTCCGGCCTTGGAAATAATTCCAATAGCATTAGTTGCTGTTGTCCATTTCTTTGGTGTAAGCGAAAAATTGTTCATTCCAGCTTGTTTTTTAAAGGTCTCGAATTCGATACCTTTAAAATCAGGATTGTGCATGCGCTCCCAAATGCCTAAAAACTCTACCGTATTGCGATTTCTCATCCATTGATATATCACAACATCATCGCCAAATTTTCTGGCCATGTCAGTAAGTGATATAAAGTCATTATTGTCGGGTCGCAATAATAATGAGATTTTTGCGCCTTGAACGACAATTTGTTTGGATGATTTTTTGTTCATATGTTTATTTTACCATAATTACAGAAAGTTTTTGACTTCCTTTCATTTCGGTAAACCACTGGTTTGATTAGTGGACCCAAAGGGCTTGACCTTTGAGTAGAGTCTTAAAAAGGGGTTTGAGATCGGATCTCAAAGGCCTGTTTTAGATCCGATCTCGTTTAAGCGAGATACCGAATGTAAAGATAACCCGTGCACAACAACAGCGCCACAACGGTCAGCGGGGTAGCGACTTTCATGTATTCGAAGAAAGAAATTTTGTGGCCTTCTTTTTCCGCCATGCCGCTCACCACCACGTTCGCGGAGGCGCCAACAATCGTCGCGTTTCCACCCATATCTGCGCCAAGAGCCAATGCCCACCATAAGGGTTCAAGTGGCATAGAAGAAAGAGAACCAACATCTTGAATAAGTGGAATCATGGTGGCAACAAAGGGAATATTATCAATGACCGCGGAAAAGACGCCGGAACCCCACAAAATAGCCAGCGTGGTAATGGTTAAATTCCCGCCAGTCACTTCTAACAGCTTCTCTGCCAACAGGCGAATCGCGCCAACGTGCTCTAATCCCACCACTAGCACAAATAATCCTACGAAGAAGAAAATACTTGTCCACTCGATTTCTTTAAAATGTTCTTCGGGTTCATTCATGGTTAACAACAACAGCAACGCGGCTCCGGCAAGAGCAATGGTTGCGGCTTCTAAGTGGGTGGTTGTATGTGTAAAGAAGCCTAACAAAACCAAGCCAATAACAAAAAGCGATTTTACCAGCAGGGAACGATCCGTAATGGCCTCACGAGGGTTGAATTTCAAAATCGCGCTTTCGGTTTCTGCAGAAGAAACAAACTGTTTTCTGTAAAGAAGAAAAAGCAGACCCAAAGTGACAAGGGAGGCAATGACCGAAATCGGACCCAAGTTCACAATAAATTGATTGAACGATAAGTTCGCCGCGCTTCCAATTAAAATGTTTGGCGGGTCGCCAATGAGCGTTGCCGTGCCTCCAAGATTGGAAAGAAGAATCGCTCCAATAAGAAAGGGCTTGGGGTTCGTTTTGAGATTATGGGCAACCACAAACACCACCGGAACAATTAAAAGAACCGTGGTGACGTTGTCTAGGAAAGCCGAAAAGAGAGCGGTGATTGCGCCCAAGAGTAAAAAAATGCGCATGGGTTTGCCTTTGCCGACCTTTGTAGCCCAGATGGCGACATATTGGAACATGCCGCATTCTTTGGCAATGCCGACAATGACCATCATGCCAATCAATAAACCGAGCGTGTTGAAATCAATGCCTTCTACGGCCAATTCTTGGTTAATAATTCCCAACAAGATCATTAACAGCGCACCCGTCAGCGCAATAACCGTGCGGTGGATTTTTTCCGAAATAATAATCGCGTATGTTGCGACGAAGATAATGACGGCTAACCAAAAAGTCATACAAAAAGAAGTTTAGATTCCGTCGGCCTTAGGGTACGGCGGAAAAATTTAAGTTACTTTAGAACGTCGTGCATGGCGCGTTTAATGTCTGTGCGGTTGATATATCCGACTAAGATGGAGTTTTCATCCACAACCGGCAGTTGCCGAATGCGATGTTCCGAAAGCATAGCCGCCGCTTCCATAAGCGAGTGATTCTGTTTTACGCACACAACGTTTTTTGTCATAAATTTTGTCACCGGGTCACTGGCAACCGTTTTCACACGCTCGGCAAAGACCGCGCCGGATTCAAAGGGAATGACATGCCGTTCACTTTCTAAGTAATCCGGCACGACGTATTGAATAAGATCCCAGCACGAAATAATGCCATGAACTTTTTTGTCTCCATTCACCACAACCAGACCATTCGTTTTTTCCGCAACCATTTTTTCTAACGCTTCGCGAAACGTCGCGTCTTTAGAAACGGTGTGCACATTTTTTTGCATGTAAGTTGAGACAAGGTATTCTCCGGGCATAAGCATTTATATTAATAATTTTTACAAATCGTGACCAGAATACGAAAGGTTGAAGGATTTGTTGCAGATTGGGAAGTCCGGCACAATATTCCCAAGCACGCACCAGGCTAATGCGTCCCAATTGTGGAAGGCGGGATCGCAGATTTTGACGCGATGAAAGTTGCCGTTGGCATTGGTCATGACCACATATTGCAATTCCCCGCGGTTGGTTTCTATGGATGCGTAGCCAAACGTATTGGGTTGAACAGCGACATCGGTTGCAATTGCGCCGTCGTGTAATTTTTCCATACATTGCTGAATGATTTTTTCCGATTCCGCAATCTCTTTCTGCCGCAAGAGGAAACGCGCCAACACATCGGCTTCTTTGGCAAGCGGCGTTGTAAACTGCACGTTGGCATACTGAAGATAAGGAAAATTTTTGCGAACATCGCGGTTGAGACCGGTGCATCGCGCGGCAATACCGACTGCGCCCAAGTCATGCGCGATTTTTGCGGGCAGAACGCCGGTAGTCTGAAGGCGATCCATGCAACTCGGCGATTCTGTGATGATTTTTACCACCTCGTTCATGGTTGGCAAGATGCGTTGCAATGTCTCGGTAATATCTTGAAGGTTTTCTAAAAGAAGATCTTTTTGCAAACCGCCAAAGCGATTCATGCCGCGTAAAAATCGACTACCGGTGAGCCGAGTATTGAGTTCAAGAAGTTGTTCGCGCAAGATCCACAACTGCGATGCGCCAAAGTTGAAGGCAATACCCACAGACATGTTGGCAAGATCGTGCAAGTGCATACCCAGACGTTCGAGTTCTAACAAGATCATGCGCAACATTTGCGTGCGCTCGGGAATGTTGACACCCGCGCTTTTTTCTACGGCCATGCAAAACGCCGCGCTGTGGGCAAAACTGGCATCGCCGGAAACTTGTTCGCTTAAATGGACGGTTTTTTCAAGAGGCAAATTTTCAAAAAGTTTTTCTACACCGCGATGTTTCCAGCCCAAACGGATTTCTAAATTTTGAATCGGCTCGCCGGCAACTTGAAAACGAAAGTGCCCGGGTTCAATCACACCGGCATGAATGGGCCCAACTGGAATTTCATAAATGCCTTCGCCTTCGTACCGTTTGAAAGCGTAGGGTCGTGCGCCGGGTGTGGGGGCGACTTTTGTGTTCCAGGCAACATTTTTGCGCAACGGGTAAAAATCCTGCGGCCAATGATCATGGGCGTTCACCGGTTTTAGTTCCGGGTGATTGTCTGGAACAATACCAAACATATCCCAGATATCGCGCTCGAACCGCGCGCTGTTCACAAAGATTTCCGAAAGCGTGGGGAAATGGGGCTCGTTTTCCGGTACCGCAACATTAATAAGAATACGAAAGTGTTCTGCGTCGGCGGCAAGAACGATCCACAGGCCAAAGGTCTGGTTTTGGACGCGATCGTCGGTAGCAAAAAAGTTTGCGAGCCGTAATATTGGCAAAGCATTTTTTGCGGCAGAAACAACGTTGATCATGCTTTTAACATCGCAGGTAACACGAAGAAAATCGTCATCGTTTTTTACGTTTACACCCGGAAGGCGAGAAAGCATGTTAGAAAGTTGGGGAAGGGTTGTCATAAAAAATATTTAGAAGATCATCCATTGGGCTAAGGCCTCCAAGCGCGAAGAAAGCCATAAGGGTAACAGAATGCCCAACGCCAAAAGCAAAGTACCTTGCAAGAGAAGCGTGGCTTTGTTCCAGCGGGGAAGAGCGCCGACGTAGGGTTCATGCGGGTTCGTTTCCGGCGCGGGAGAGTTCAATAATCGCATCACGCTTCCAAAAAATCCTGCAAAGACCACCACAAGAAGCGCCAACAGTAACCATAACATCCATGGATATGTTTGGTTGACAGCCCACAACAGGGCAAATTTGCTTAAGAAAATATTGAACGGCGGAAAGCCCATAAGAATGGCTCCAGATAGCAAGAAGATCCAGCCGGTTAAGGGAAATCTTTTCATGATCTGGGAAATTTGCGAAATTTTTGTGCTGTGGTATCGCAAGACAATATCGCCGGCAGAAAAGAAGGCAAAACTTTTCGCCAAACTGTGATTGACCATATGGTACAGTGACGCAAAAACCGCCAACGGCGTATTGAGCCCGAAACCAATCACGATTAACCCCATGTGTTCAATAGAGCTAAACGCCAGCAAGCGTTTAAGGTTGTCTTGACGGATCATAGAAAACGCGGCAATCGCAACCGAGGATAAGCCCAAAATGAGCATGAACGTGCGCGTAAAATCAGCGCCAACCGCCGGGTCAATAATCATTTTGGCGCGCAACAAGCCGTACAGCGCAACATTTAACAGCACGCCCGAAAGCAACGCCGAAACCGGAGTGGGCGCATGACCGTGCGCATCCGGAAGCCACGTATGCATAGGGGACAAACCAATTTTTGTGCCATACCCCACCAACAAAAACACAAATGCGATTTTCAAAATGTCCGGATTAAGCAACGGCGCAATGTCGCGCAGAACATCCCAGTGCAAAAGCTCTGAACCTTCGCCGCCCTCCAGTGCAAACGCGGAAAAATATAACAGCACCGTGCCAATGAGCGCGAGTGTCAAACCCACAGAGCTAATAACCAAATATTTCCACGCCGATTCAATACTGGTGCGGTGACGGTACAGACCAACCAAGTAGGCGCTTGCCAAGGTTGTGGCTTCGATCATGGCCCATAACAATCCTAAGTTATTGCACATGATGGCAAAGAGCATGGCCAGCACAAAAACATTGTACAGCGTGAAGTACATTTTCACCTGCTGTGCATCAATAATATGCAGTTTTGATTCCATGCCAATGTAGCCCAAGGAATACATTGATGCAAAAAAGTTCACCAGACCGATGATGCCCAAAAACACCATGGCAAAACCATCAATACGCACCACGCCGTTCCACATGGTTAAGACTTTCTCGTCCTGTATAATGGAAAACGTTAAACCCACCAACGCGGCCAGAATAATAATACCAGAAGCAAGCGTTGCGGCTTTTTTGGCGTTTTCCGACGGGACAAAGAAGGCAACAAGGGCGGCAACGGCCGGAGCAATAAGGATGATTAAGGGGAGCTGGTTCATAATATTAATCGTCGGTCAATTCAGATAATTCTTGCGTGTCAATAGATTGAATAGTCGAATCCATGCGTGCGACAAAAACGGAAAGTAATGAAATGCCGAGCAAGATGTCGATAAGAAGCCCAAGTTCCACAAACGCGGGCCAACCTAAGGTTGTGGCGACCGATAACAGCAGAACCCCGTTTTCCATTGTAAGAAACCCAATAATTTGTCCAATGGCCGAACGGTGACCAATAACCATGATCAACCCTTGTAAGGCAATTGCCATGGCGCCGATCAATTGCCATTCGGCCGTTGCCGGAAGGACGTTGGCAATCGGTGTCATGATAAAATATGCAAAACCCACCATGCCGCCGCCTAAAATCGCCAGCCATGAAGCGTTGATGGTTAAGGGAACGCGTCGTGCATGTTTCATGCGGCCCAAAAGAATGCGTAAACCCGTGGGAATAACCACCGCCTTAGCAATGAGTGTAGAGATGGCGGTTGCCCACAAATGTGTTGCGTCCAGTTGCGTGGCAATTAAAATGGCAATAATGCCGGCAACCACGGCTTGCGCTGTATAAAATCGCAACAGATTTTCCAGCTCGCGGTGCAACAATGTTAAGAACGACATCAGCAACATGACCGCTGTTAAGAAATTGATCCAGGTTGTCGTGTCAATCGTCATATTAAAAGAAGTAGGTGAGAAGTAATCCTAAAACTGCTACGGCCCAAGTCATGGCCAAAAGCATAGGAACGCGCAGTAATCGCATTTTGGCAATAGAGGATTCAATAATGGCAATCGCAACTGCTCCCAAAAGAATTTTAATAAGCCATGCGCCAATGCCGCCGAGGAATGCCCCTACACTTGCTTCCGTTGCCATGCCCCACGGAAAAACCAATGTACCCATGAAACTTAACAAGACCGTGAACTTGATCCATGCGCCCAGTTCCATGAGCGCAAGATTTTTGCCAGAGTTTTCCAAAATCATGGCTTCGTGCACCATGGTGAGTTCCAAGTGCGTGGTGGGGTTATCAAACGGGTAGCGGCTGTTTTCCGCCAGCGCGAGAATAAAGAACGCGCATAAGGCCAAAAGCAAGATCGGATTAAGAAAACCTGCAGGATTGTTTAGCGTTGACGCAATAATGTCAGCGCTTTGCGTGGTGCCAGCGTCGGAAGCTACAGCGAAAAGCGCCACAATAAAGATGGGTTCAGACAGTGCGGTAATCATAGCTTCGCGGGACGAGCCCATGCCACCAAACGTGGTAGCGGCGTCCAAACCCGACAGCACCAAAAAGAGCACGCCCAACACCAGCAAAAATCCTACAAACAGCAGATCGCTGGAAAGCGAAAGCGTGGTAAAGGTGGGGATTAAAAATGCGGTGGCGGCGGCAGTTGAAAAAACCATATACGGCGCAACACGGAACACCCAAGAGGTGACATCGGACACCACGGAATCTTTGCGAATCCATTTGGCAAGATCGCGGTACCCTTGCAAAAGCGGAGCCCCCACACGGCCCTGCAATCGCGCTTTGATTTTGCGAATCACGCCCAACAAAAGAGGAGACACGACGATGGTCAGCAGGCCTTGGGTAAGGGTTAAAAGTAATGCAGTGCTTGTCATAGTAATCGCGAAAGAAAAAGAAAAAGAAGCAGGGTTGCGGCAATGTAGGCAATATACACGGAAAGCAATCCGCCTTGCACGCGGCGAATATGCGAGCCCAAAATAAACATCATGTGCGAGAAGGGTTGTATAATCGTGACGTCAAAAATCGCCAGCGTGGTAACGGAATATTTGCGCACATGCCAAAAATAAAAGTTGTCTGGGCCTTGCGCGGTTTCCACAATTTCTTTGGGGCGCGTAAAAAGGCGTAGAGCGTGGCGAATAGGGCTGGTAAATCCTAGGCCGGAGTATTGCATGCGCTCGTTCAACGGCACGCCGCAATCCCATGATGGGCCAACCGTGGTTTTGGTTTTACCACCAACAAGGCGCATAAAAAGCCATGCCGCAAAACCGCAAACAAAAAGTAAAATAATCGCCAGCCACGCATTGGCGCCGAAGATGTTGGAAAACTCTGGGAACGCAAGAGACGCGGCAACTCCCCATGATGGGTCCGGGGCAATAGTGATTTTATCGACCGAAAGCGTGGGGATTATTTGTACTAAAAGATGTTCTAAAATGGTTTTCATGCCCAACGCAACAGCAATAGCGCCAATGGCCGGAAGGAGCGTACCAATCGTCATGGAAAGCGGAATGCCTTTTTCTGTTTGTGCGTGTTCTTGCGGAACGCGCTCGCGGCCCAAAAACACCATGCCGAACATGCGGGAAAATACCACAAAAGCTAGCCCGGCTGCAAAAGCCAATGCCGAGATAATAATGGGGAATAATAATCGCGTGCCCACCGTGGTTTCCGAAAGTCCGTTAAGTAGGGTTTGGAACATGAGCCATTCCGAAGCAAATCCGTTCATGGGCGGCAAGCCCATCATGCCAATAGCGCCTAACAAAAACACCACCGACGTGAGAGGCAAAGTTTTGGCAACGCCGCCTAAGAAATCCATGGAGCGCGTGTGATGACGGTAATACACATTACCTGCGCCCAAAAACAACAAGGATTTTAATAAGGCGTGATTCACGATATGTAAGAGGGCCGCGGCCAATCCCATGATGGCAATACCGTCATTGCCCGTGGCATGAAAATAAAACGCCGCACCGATGCCGATGAAAATAATGCCGATGTTTTCAATGGAGGAAAACGCTAAAGCTTTTTTCATGTCGCGCCGCTCTATGGCATAAAAAACGCCTACAACCGCCGAAAGCGCGCCAAACGTCATAATGACCAAACCCCACCACGGTTCCATATCTTCCCAAAAACCCGTAAAGACTAAACGCAAAAACCCGTAAATCGCAATCTTAATCATCACGCCAGACATGAGCGCAGAAATATGCGTTGGCGCTTGCGGGTGGGCTTCCGGCAACCAAATATGAAAAGGCACTAAACCGGCTTTAATACTAAATCCGACAAATAATAAAGCAAAACTAAAGGTGGCTAATCCCGGGGTTAGAACAGAGGCAATGTTTATCCACTCGCTAAACAGAAACGAGTTTTCGGCCTGGCCAATCAATGTGAACGCCGCAAGTAAACAGGCGGTTGCAATGTGCGTGGTGACTAAGTATAAAAATCCGGCGCGCGTGACCTCGGGTTTTTCGTGTTGGTAGACAACCAAAGCAAAAGAGGTGAGCGTCATGAGCTCCCACGCAAACAAAAAGGTCAGGCTGTGGTTGGCGGCTAACACCATGCCCATGGACGCAATAAAAATGGAGGTCATGGCAAACAACCAAGAGATCGCGTGTTCTTTGGCGTGCAAGCGCGAATACCCCATCGCATAAATGCTTGCGGCAATGCCAATAAAGCCGAGAAGCGAAAAAAAGATGCCGTTGAAGTGGTCAAAGAATAACGCGCCGTCGCCAAAAATGCGGATAAACGGTAACGCCACGGCCGATGTTGGGGCGTAGACGTGTTCTGCTAAAAGCACTAAACGTAAACCTAATATAAAGAAGACCGCAGAGCCAAGCGCCGAACCGCAACCACCAAAAAAGCGAGTCATCTGCTCGCTTTTGCGAAAAACCAACGTTAAAATCGCTGTTGCAATAAAAATCGCGATCGCGAGTTCAAAGAGGAAAAGAGAGGGTTCAGCGGGGTTAAACATATTACAAGGTTTTCTTTATTTTTGTTTCCAGTCTGTCGACCGCGCCCAAAAGACCGGCTAATAAATCCGTAGGGGTCGGGGGATTGCCCGGAACAAAGATATCCACAGGGATCACGTCGGGTACGCCGCCGGCAATGCCATAGCTTCCTTTAAAAATACCGCCGTCCTTGGCATTGTCGCCAATGGCCACCACCATTTTGGGTTCGGGCATGGCGTTATAGGCTCGTTTAAGGGGTTCGATCATGTTAATAGAAACCGGCCCGCTGACTAACAAAACATCGGCATGCCGCGGGGATGCAGAGACGTGAATACCATAGCGCTCCATGTCGTAATACGGGTTGGCCAACATGTTCACTTCGACCTCTTCGGCATTGCTGGAGCCTGGGTCAACTTCGCGAATATGCAGGGACCGTCCAAGGAGTTTTTTGATGTTGTCGCTTAATTGTCCCCGCAAAAATTCGATGTTTTCGGGAACCGCGACTTCGGTATGAAAATGCTTCTTCGTGACGACTTTTTGCCGCACGCTTTTGAAAAAGGTCGGAAACATAATGCTTAAAAAGCGACGTGATCTCTCAAGAAAACTAAATAACAAGTATACGCCGGGCTTTTGAAAATGTCAAAATGGGCAAATTTTTGGGGGTCTTGCCAGTTTCAGGTTTTTGTGCTATTCCTTTTTTTAAGTCGACCGGCGAAATTCGTCGGTTCGCTCCTTTTTTTGGTTGGGAGGCGAGACTTGCTTTCCGATTTTGATCGGCGGGTGGTGAAATCACTCCGCGAGGCGAACGTCCTCGCGGACGTGAAGCCGGAGCTTTTGGATTGGTCAACGGGCGCGATCTGGGTGCCGTGCCCGGACGGGGACCAGTTCCACGATCGCTACATGCGGATGGTCGCGTACTGGGTACGCTTTCATCAAGTAGTAGCGAACGAGGGAACACCTCCCCCTCCGCGGATCCACCCAGTCAACTTCGCCGGTGGGGCACTCAACCTCCCTACCAACTCTCCGCTCATCGTGGATTTTCCGCGAGATGAGGCGATGTTCTTCGAGATCAATGTGGGTTACTCGAAGAAGGGCATACGTCTCATCGTTGTGGAGTACCACGGACCCTGCGGGAGGGCGGGGGATGCGAGGATTTGCTTTGCGACCTCAACGGAGCTGATCCTCGCGGCGAAGACGCGGACGCGCGAGCGCTTCCCGGACTGCCGGGTCGTTGCGTTCGCGCACGTCGACTACAATGGCGCCACAAGCCCGACGCCCAAGAAGAACACCTATTTCCTCGACCGTGCCGCGTGGCATGAATGGGTGAAGTCCGAGACCGGCATCGCGCTACTCCAAGAGCGCGAAAGGCTGGTTGAGGACGGTGTGCTTCTCTAGGCGCAGGAGCGGCGCCACTACGCAGATTGCGGTGTCGAGGGTCAAAAAACCTTCGGCGCCGCGATCTGCTTTCGAATTGCGGCGATATCTGGCTTCTGCTAAAATCACTCTATGATCCCGAAGAATGTCGAAAAACTCGAGAAAGAATATTTCGCCCGCGCAAGCCAATACATTTTAGCGGCATTTGGTTTGGTTGCCGGTTTAGCCTGGAACGACGCCATTAAAGCGCTCATCGACTACCTCTTCCCGCAAGACAAAAGCACGTTGTGGGCAAAATTTATTTACGCCGTCCTCATTACCGCGCTGGTTGTCATCATCACCAAATACGTTTCCGGTATCATCAGCAAAGCCCAAGAAGCCGAGAAATCCTCTCACCAGAAAGAGAAATAGCGGATCAACCCTTGTACAGGGTTGAACCTGCCCGCCATGCTTCGCAAGGCGAGGCAGGCGGGTTGCCTGCGGCTTCAGGCGTTGGCAGGCGGGTCCCGTAGTTACCGTTAAATTTCTGGCGCTTTTACATCCAAGATTTCAGGCCACACGGCCTT
>CAZRYK010000012.1:0-25624 GCA_964604315.1 uncultured Gammaproteobacteria bacterium | reverse complement strand
TTTTATTTCAATGAACGAATACCCCACGGGTTACATTTTACATCGGTTAATTCGACACTTTGACAAACCCATACTTTATTGGTATGTTTTATGTCGTTTTACGGTGGCCATGGTGAAACGGTTATCACAGGGGCTTGTGGAGCCCTTATTGAGGGTTCGATTCCCTCTGGCTACCCCAGTGTTTCTCTGATATGATAATGACTGAAAACGAGACATTACCATGAGCATACAAAAAGTTATTTTATACTGGAAGCAAAGTGGAGAAAAAGACTTTGAAGTTGCGCAAGGGCTTTTTAAGCTCAAACACTATTCGCATTGTTTGTTTTTCTGTCATCTTTCTCTTGAAAAACTCCTTAAGGCGACTGTTGTTCAAAACACTCAAAAACACGCGCCGCACCTTCATGATCTTGTTGTTCTCGCAAAGAAAGCTGGGCTTGAACTTAGTAAAAAACAACAGAACGAATTAGAAACAATCACCAGCTTCAACATTCAGGGACGGTATGCAGATGTTAAATCTCAATTTTATAAAAAATTCAATCGCCGAGATGTGGCTAAAAAATACTTAGATACCACGCAACATTTCATCTTATGGCTCACAAAACAATTGAACCAAAAGTAAAAAAACTTGTTGAAGACTATATTCGCGTTTTAGAAAATGATCATCTTCCTATTGAAGAAGTTTACATCTTCGGATCACGTGTCACGGGAAAGGCACGCTGGGATAGCGATGTGGATGTTGCTATTGTTTCTTCAAAACTTCACAATTCCCTCTCGTCCACCAAATACCTTTTAAAAAAAGCACACCAACTGAAATCACCCTCTCACACGATCGAACCGCATGGTTTTCATTCCACGGATTTTGTTGATGATAATCCGGTTGTGTGGGAAATTAAAACCACAGGAATCCAAATCCGCGCATAATAAATATTCGTTGCTCCCGAACGCTCAAGGTGTCTTCCGCGGGATGATTTTTGATATTTGGCAATAGCCGCAAAAAATTATTTTCGGCGAAAAACCACACTTAAAATAAACACGACAAGCGCGGTTAAGACAATCGCGCCACCAGAGGCAATGTCAAACGCGAACGAACTAAAGAGGCCCACAATCACCGAGAAGACCGAAAAAAACACGGATAAAATCAGTGTTTTTTTAAAACTTCTACTGACGTTCATGGCCGCCAGAACCGGAATCACCATTAACGCGCCAATAAGCAAAACGCCAACAATCCGCAACGAAACCGTAATCATCGCCGCGGCAAAAATCACCAACAAGTAGTGCAAAAATGTTACGGGCAGACCCGAAGCTTTTGCTAGTTCTTCGTCTAAGACCACGCTGAAGAACTCTTTGTAAAACACGACCACTAATACCACAACGCTAAACGTCAAACCGACAATCAATGTTAAATCTAACGTCGAGACCGTGGTAATGCTCCCAAATAAAAAGCTTAAGAGGTTCACGTTAAACCCTTGCGATACACTCATGAGCACAATCGCAAAAGCTAAACTGCCTGACAAAAAGAGTGACAACAACGACTCGCCGTACAAAGAGGTTTTTTGACGAAGATACTCTATAAGAACTGCGGAACAAACCGTCACGACCAGCGCGGTCACCACGGGTTGGGTTTGAAAAAATACGCCAATAGCTACACCGGCTAAAGCCACGTGCGCTAAACTATCGGCCATGAGTGCATAACGCCGCGCAACCAGAAACGTGCCGATCAACGGTACTCCAATAGAGAGAACGACGCCGGCAATAAGCGCCCGAAGTAAAAAACTATATGTAAAAAAATCAGCGATCATAGGCGGGGCGTTTAAAAACAAGCGCGGCAAATACTGTTACCAGCGGCACAGAAAGAATAAGTACCGTACTTCCCACTAAAGTGCGTACCACTTCTTCAGCAATCATTTCGCTGTTAAACACGACCCACCACGGTTTAGTGTTGGCCATCAAAATAACGAACAAGGCAAGGGACGCGCCGGCATACGCGAGTACCAGGGTATTGATAAGCGACGCAATATGCTCGCGCCCCACTAAAATTCCACGACGGTACAACTCTTTCCACGATAAACTTTTATCCGCAAGGTGAATTTGCTCGACCGCCGAACTTTGGGAAGTCGTAACATCATCTAACACTCCCAACGCGCCGATTAAAATTCCGCCCAAAAGTAACCCGTGAACATCAATTGTGCCGTATGCCCCATTTTGCAGTAAAAAGGCTTCTTCCGATCCAATCCCAAAAAGACGCGCTAAGGAAACCGCGGCCGCAGATAATCCGGCGGCAAGAGCTAAACTCAAGACCGTGCTTACCACTGCCACATGCGTATGCCGATGAAAACCGTGGGCAATATACAAGGTAACAACAGCAATAAGAAACGCACCCAAAACGCTCCAGAGTAAAGGATTTTTGCCGTCTAAAATAGGTTGCGCAACAACAAAAGCTAAAATCACAATGCTTGCGATTAAACCTACAATAGCCATAAAACCACGGCGCGCCGCAACGATGACCACAACAGCAAAAAAGAACAACGTGAGCCAGAACAAAACAGGCAACCGATACTGCTCGACAATATAATACTCGTAAGAATCGAATGTTTGCATTTTAGCAATAACCAGCGCATCCCCGACGTTGACTTTTTCTTCTTCCGTAATGGTTGTTACAACGCCGTGTTCAATTTCACGCGTTGTGCCTTTTTCTTCTCCGCTGGTGATTTCCACTTTGACGCGTTGAGCTGGCATTTTTTCGCCCGCAAGTTCGTTTTCAAATTCCGACACAATCTCTGTGACCCGCGCCCGCATGTAATCTTCTTGGATTTCATACAGGGCATTCGGATCCAAAATCGCTTCTTGCGACACGGCAAAACTTGTCTTCACCGCTAAGGGCGAAAGCGCCATTCCCAAACCGCACAAACTGATTAAAAAAATTTTATACATGATTATGAACAAATTTAACATTCTCTCCGTACATTTCTTTTAGATGCTCCATGGTTTTTATATCGTTCGGCTTGCCATGGCAGGTTAATGTTCCATTAATACACAACACCATTTGCGCCTCTTGCGCAATAACGTCCAGATCGTGCGAAACCAAAATGATGGTCATGTTGTGTTTTTTATTGGTGTCGCGTAAGACTGCGTAAAACCGATCGCGCGATAAACTATCAACGCCGGTGACGGGTTCATCTAAAATCAATATATCTGGGTTAGCCGCCAAAGCCCGCGCAATAAAGACACGTTGACGCTGGCCGCCCGAAAGCGTAGAAACATCATCATTTTTTTTGTCGAGTAAATCCACACTCCGCAAGGCCTCGATAGCGGCTTTGCGATCCTCGGTTGTTAAAAAACGGCCAATGCCCCGTTGCGCGATTCGCCCCGAAAGAACAACTTCAAAAACCGTGGTGGGAAAAGCGCCAGATGCTTGCACTACATGTTGTGGCACATACCCTATGCGCGCACGAGTTTTAATATCGGGTCGGATTTGCCCAAACAAACGGATCGTTCCGCGCTGGGGTTTCAGTAAACCCAAAATTAACTTGACGAGCGTGGATTTACCGCCGCCATTCGGGCCCACCAACCCCACATAATCGCCGGCACTAATTGTAAAACTCACATCGTTGATGACCGAATGTATTTTATACGCAAAGGTTAAACTAGAAACATCAATAACAGGTTTAGTTTTCACAGTCGCGAACTTTTTTTAAAGTGGTAAGATTTTGTTCCATGACGGAAAGGTAGTTTAAGCCTTGCGCAACTTCGTCCGGCGTCAAGCCTTCCAACGGGTTTAACACCAACGTTTCTGCGCCAGCTTCGTTGGCAACCGCTTCTGCCGTCTTGGGGCTTACTAATGTCTCTACTAAAACATAGCGGACATCTAACGCTTTCGCAAGGTCAGAAAGTTCTGCTAAGGTATTCGCAGACGGTTCGGCGTTTGGCGAAAAACCGGAAATACTATGAATGGTAAAACCATAACGCGCTCCAATGTAGGCAAAAGCATTGTGCGAAACAATCACGTCTTGTAAGCGGCAACGTGCTAGCCCCCCTTCATACGTTGCATGGAGTTTTTGAAGTTTCGCAATATACTCGTAAGCGCGAGCGTTGTAGCCGGCGGCATTTTCTTTATCAAGCGCGCTAAAATTTTCAGCAATCGTGCGCACTAATTCTTGCGCCGAAACCGGGTCTAACCAAAAATGCGGATCAAATTCCCCCTCTTCTTCTGTGTCTTCGCTCTCATGTTCTTCTTCCTCTATGGCCTCTTTTAAAGAAACAGCCGTGCTCATGTCGAGCGCGGTGCCGGCAAAATCATTTTCAGAAAGAATTTTTGCCATCCAAGAATCGAGACTTGCGCCATTATACAAAACCATATCGGCATCTAAAATGCTTTTCACATCATTGGGCGTGGGTTCAAAATCATGCGGTTCTGTCCCTGCCGGAACAATGGTTTGCACGGTCACGAAATCACCCCCCACGTTTCGCGCAAATTCTGCCAACGGGTAGAAACTGGCAACAACATGGAATCTGGTGTCTTCCACAGCCGCGTCTTGATCTTGCCACAACGGAAAACCAGCCACCAGAAGAACAATGACAAAGGCTAAGCCAGCAATCCATTTTTTAAGCATAGACACTCTTAATAATCATTCTTTCTTTACTATGCCTATAATCTTTAGACTCGTCAACTTATTAGAGATATGTTATACTCATTTTATGACACGTCGATTACGCCGAGCTCTTATTAGCCTCTTTATCCTCTTTGTTTTAGGAGGGGTGGTATTAAAATTTTTAGAACCTATTACATGGATCGATGCGTTTTATTTAGCCGCCATGACGTTAAGCACCGTAGGTTTTGGCGATATTGTACCGACCGAAGAAGCTACGCGCGTGTTCATGATTTTTTATCTTTTTATTGGCGTGGGCACGGCACTGTATACCTTAGGTGTTTTTACCGAATACCGATTGCATAGACGCATGGCACGTGAACAGGAGATAAGAACCTCAAAAAAAATCACCAATAAGAAAAAATAATCCTCGAGGTTTTCTATCCTAACAAACCTTGTCATTTAGACTCGGCGGATTTTGACGTTGCGTATTTGCGCGTTCGAAGGATATTTCTCTAACAATCCATTCTTTGCACCGATTTTTTGAATCACGCCTTCAGCATTCAGTATGGCGATTTGCAAGGCAATATCTGGTTGGCCGGTTTTGATAAGGCCCGCAACAAACCCTGAACCTAAAGCATCCCCTGCGCCGGTACGATTCACAATCTTAACTTTCCACGTTGGGACAAAAAAATGTTTATCGCTGTCCGCATAGGTTGCGCCTTCTTCCCCATGCGTCAGAAGCACGCTTTTAACGCCGGTCGCTAAAAGATGTTGCAATGTTTCTTCGCGTCGGCCAATCGGGAGATGGGTCAAAAGACTGGCCTCTTCATCATTAAGATTCAAAACATCGACATGCCGCAACAGCGATCGACATTTTTCTAAACCCTCTTCAAGCTCGCCGCTCCCCGGATTCCAAAAAATTTTTGTGTGGTTTTTTTGTGCAAGGGCAAATGCCGCGCGGACAACGGTTAAATTTCCGGCAAGCGATGTCACATACAACCATCGTGCATCCAGACGCGACGGAAGATCGCGCGCGCGAAAATTTTCTGATGCCCCACGATACACTAAAATGGTGCGGTCGCTCCCTGGCTTGGAAAGAATCGTGGCATAGGCTGTTTTTTCCTCTTCTACGCGGAGAAGATGCTTTGTGTCAATGCCGCGATTTTTGAGATCTTGCAAAACCACATCGCCAATAACATCTGTGCCTATGCGGGAAAGTACCTGCACTTTTAATCCCAGATTAGTGAACGTTGCCGCGGTATTCGTTGCCCCGCCGCCAGAGCTTGTGACCATGTCGTGAATATCGATTTTGGATCCAAACGAAAAACATTCGCCTTTACCGCTTGGGAACTCTTTCATGTCAACGACTTTAAATGCCGGACTCGTTAAGAACACGTCGAGCGTCGCACTGCCCAGGGTTAAAACATCATGCATATTTTTTTCGCTTTAAAACTTTTTTGACAGCACGAATAATATTGTCGGCTTTCATGCCATATTTCGTCATTAATTCCTCGGCTTCACCCGATTCGCCAAAACGGTTTTGCATGCCCACAAATTCTTGCGGCACCGAAAAACGCTGTACTAAACATTCTGCAACGGCGCTACCCAAACCCCCCATAACTTGGTGCTCTTCGGCTGTTACGACGCAACCGGTTTTTTTCACGGATCGCACCACCGTCGCGGTATCGAAAGGTTTAATGGTATGCATGTTAATGACTTCCACATCAATGCCAACTTTTGCAAGGATTTCTGCTGCGATCAACGCCTCGTACACTAATTGACCACACGCGACCGCGGTGACGTCTGCGCCTTCGCGATACACATTCGCTTTGCCAATCGCAAACGGTGTTTTATCCGTAGTTACGGTTGGCACTTTTTCCCGCCCAAAACGAATATATACCGGGCCTTTCATTTGTGCAGCTGCCTCCACGCACTTTTGTGTTTCACGCCAATCGCATGGCGCAATGACGGTTAAGCGCGGTAAGACGCGAGTGATCGCTATATCTTCTAAACCTTGATGCGTGGCACCGTCCGGCCCCACCGAAATGCCGGCATGCGCACCCATAATTTTAACATTCGCGCCGCTATAACACACACTCACCCGCAACTGATCCCAATTCCGGCCCGGCGAAAAAACCGCATACGAAGCAATAAACGGAATTTTGCCGGCGGACAACGCCATGCCTGCGGCCACGCCCATCATATTTTGCTCGGCCACGCCCATTTCAATAAATCGGTCGGGAAATTGTTCGGCAAACCACAAGCTTCGCGTGCTTTCGGTAAGATCGGCACACAACACGACGACATTTTTATTGCGCTTGCCTGCTTCTACCACGCCGTGACCATACCCGTTGCGCATCGGAATGCACTCGATGTTTTTTTTATACAATTTCTTTGAAAGATGTGCTGATGAAACGAGACCCATAAAATATTATTAATGTTGATCCTGTGTCTTTCGAGGCATGAATTGCCGATTAATGTTCTAAGCTAAGCTTAGAACATGAGAGATGCGTTATTTTTCAGATATTATCGACGTGCTTGCCGACACAACACCGCGGATGAGCAGCTACAAATGAACGGAGTGAGCGGGTAGGGATACCGGAACGCGGAGTCTGACGCAGCTTCCAGAGGGCCCCGCCCGGCGAACGGAGTATCATTTGTCTGCGAAGGAGCGCGTTGTGGAGACAAGTACGTCGATAACTATCTATTCATGTTCACTCACAATTTTCCCTTGCAATGTGCGAAGTTCATGCAAGGCTTTCCGCGCTTCAGGCAAGGACGGCGGTTTTCCATGCCATGTATAATCGTATTCCATGAAATCGACGCCTTTACCCGGAATGGTATGCGCTAAAATAAGAACGGGTTTTTCGACAATCGCATTCGCCGCATGACACGCATCAATAATTTGTTCCATATTATGCCCGTCCACGTCGATAATGTGCCAATTGAACGCGCGGTATTTAGCTTTGAGCGGCTCGAGCGGCATAATACTTTCCGTCGGCCCGTCAATCTGAATATTATTGCGATCCATAATCGCGGTTAAACGATGCAAGCGATTTTTGCCCGCAAACATCACGGCTTCCCAGGTTTGCCCCTCTTCTTGCTCGCCATCGCTCATGACGCAGAACACTCTATAACGCGCTTTGTCCATTTGCGCGGCAAGAGCGGCTCCCACAGCTTGCGAGATGCCTTGCCCTAATGGGCCCGAGGAATTTTCCACGCCGGGTAAATCTTCATTATGGGGATGACCTTGCAACCGTGAGCCGAGTTTGCGTAACGTCAACAGTTCTTTTTTAGGAAAATAGCCGGCATGCGCAAGCGTTGCGTACAACACCGGATTAATATGTCCGCACGATAAAAATAAACGGTCGCGGTCTTTCCACCGCGGATTTTTAGGCTGATGATTGAGCACCTCAAAATACAATGCGGTAAAAACATCGGCCATGCCCAGTGGCCCGGCAGAATGCCCCGAGCCAGCGGTAACAAGCATCTTAATAATATCTTGCCGAATGGCGTTGGCTTTACGTTCTAATTGTTTGATGGTCATAGAGGAAGCAAGCTGTAAGGTTTAAGGTTTAAGGTTTAAGGGATAAGCATTTTTTCTTAACCCTTAGCCCTTATACCTTATCCCTTATCTTTTTAAGTTGATCTTCCGGGCTTGTGCCTTCTTTTAAAAAACTTCCCAACACCGCGCGGGTACAGCCGGCATCGCGCAAAAGGACAATATTTTCAATGCCCACGCCGCCGTCGACTTCCAATGGCATAGACGGATATTCTTTTTGCAGAGCGCGAAATTTTTCCAGCGTGCCAGGTAAAAAATCTTGACCTTGTTTGCCCGGGTGTACGCCCATACACATGATAACATCCGCCTCTGCAACCGACGAGTTTAAAGAATCCACAGATGTCTCCGGATTCAGCACTACACCGATTTCTTTCCGTGCCTCATGCACTTGCCGTACAACTTCTACAAAATTTTCGGCAATAACTTCATAATGCACAAGAATGCGCACAACCGATGGATGCGCCAACCAATCGGCTAGCGACTCTTGCGGATGTTGCACCATTAAATGCACTTCAATATTGGCGATCGACGAAACGTCTAAAAACTCTTCAGCGGAAAAATCGGTTTTACGCGGAACGAAAATGCCATCCATAATGTCGAGTTGCAGAGTATGAACGTCGGGCAACATGCCAAACGTCGCAATGAGCCGTTGCGTTCTACGAAGGTCTTCTTCTAGAATGGAGGGGATGAATTCCATGATTAGCTTTCTAAATATTTTTCTTCGAAATCGCGGATCTTTTGTAGACGGCGCAAATGCCGTCGCGCGTAGGTAAAATCCGTAAACAGCCAGGCTTTCACAATACGCTTGGCACGATGCGTTGATAACACTCGCGCTCCTAAGGTTAACACATTTAAATTATCTTCTTTGCGCGCACGACGGGCCGTGGTGACGTTTTCAATATTGCTCGCCCGCACGCCGGGAATCTTGTTGGCCGCTATACTTGCACCGACGCCCGAGCCGCACACCACTAAACCCCGCGCATTCGGGTGCGACACGGTCTCTTTAGCAACTTTAAATGCAATAGACGGATAATCATCGCCGGGTTGTAGTTCTTTTGGCCCGACATCTAAATACGGAATATTTTTTTTATCCAAAAAATCCAAGATCTTTTCTTTGAGTTCAAAGCCTGCGTGATCCGCTCCAACGTATATCATAGCAATGAGTGATGATACATTGATTATACCATATATTATTGAGTTATGTTATAATTCATGATACAGGGTGTAAGTAGTTAGTAGTTAGTAGTCAGTAAATTTTTTAAATTCTTACCGCTTCCTCCCCTATGACCCTCCACGATCTTTTTGAACAAGCATTGCACTATCAGGCATCGGATCTTCATATTGTCGTTGACCGTAAACCGATTTTACGCATTGATGGGGTTCTGCATGAGATCGATGATGCCGAAGTTATCACTCAAGAACTTGCCCAGCAGTTGATTTTTGGGATTTTATCGCAACAAGATCGCGATCGTTTTATTACGGAAAAAGAACTGGACTTAGGGTATGACGCGGGAAACAAAATTCGGTTCCGCGTGAACTTACATTGGGAGCGCGGGCGCATGGGTTTGGTGGCGCGATTGATTCCGTCCGTCATGCCGACGTTGGAAGATGTGCTCATGCCCGACAGCGTGAAAATGATGTTAGACCGCAAGCAAGGGTTAATTTTAGTCACCGGCCCCACCGGTTGCGGAAAGTCCACGTCGCTTGCGGCCATGATTCATTATATTAATGAAACGCGGTCAGAGCATATTGTGACTCTCGAAGACCCGATTGAGTTTGTGTACGAATCCCAACGAAGCATTATTAAACAACGTCAGCTTGGGCAAGACATGCTGACGTTCGGCGCCGGATTAAAACATGTATTGCGCCAAGACCCGAATGTGATTTTGGTTGGTGAAATGCGCGATTTAGAGACCATTGCCACAACGATTACGCTGGCCGAAACCGGACACTTGGTTTTAGCAACATTGCATACATTTAACGCGGCACAAACCGTTGACCGCATTGTCGATATTTTCCCGCCGCATCAACAAGACCAAGTACGGTTGCAATTGTCGCTCTTTTTAATCGGGATTATTTCGCAACAATTGGTCCCGCGGGTTTCTAAAGGCCGGATTGCTTCCCGCGAAATTTTAATAAACTCGCCGGCAGTTTCAAATCTTATTCGCGAAAACAAAATTCAACAAATTCGCAGTGTCCTGCAAACGTCGTTAGATGAGGGCATGGTGACTATGGATCAAGACTTGCGACGGTTGTACGAAGCCGGGGAAATCTCTGACACCACCGCCCGCGCTTACATGGTGAGCCCGGAATCCTTGGAACCCAATACCTCGGAATCGGAGAATTAACTTTCAACAAACCACGGGGTATCCGACCACGCGCGGCGCGAAAAAAATAGCGGGGCATTTTCAAAAAATCCCAATGAAGAGTTGGGATTATATTTTTGTATTAAAATATCTTGAGTGTGAGTAATTAGTAGTTCGGGATGAACTTTGCTCGAGTGATTCTAATAAGATTCTTCCTTGCGCTAAGTACCCGCCTGCCAAGGCCTGAAGCCGCAGGCAATGGCGGGCAGGCCAACTACAAATTACTCATTACTCAAACTTTGCGATTGTAAATGTATTGAGTGTGGGTATTTAGTACTTAGGGGTAAATTTTGCTATTCCCTTTAGAAAGTTTTGATCATATACAAAGTACTAACTACTCATTACCCACTACACAAATTTTGCGTCAGCAAAATTTACGTGCCCCCACTAGGAATCGAACCTAGATTAACTGGTTAAGAGCCAGCTACTCTACCGTTAAGTTATAGGGGCAAAATACCTATTTGACCCTATCTAGATTAATCGGTCTGGGTGTTTTTTGCAAGGCTTTCGATTGCTTCCTGAAAAGCATGGTCTAACCCAGGGACGGTGTCGTATTTTTCTATCTCTTCCGGGGCGATCCAGCGGCATTCGGTATGCTCCCAATCCAAACGCATGTGGGTTTCGACTTTTAGTTCCACGATGGCCAAATATAGATCCCATGTGCGGCGCAGGATGGGATCATCTACTCGAATAACTTTTCCCGTGGTGATCTGCGCAATATCTTTTTCTTGCACGCCTAATTCTTCATTCAACTCTTCTTTGATTTTTTGCAAAAGACTTTTGTTGGGATCGTCCAGAAACCCGCCGATGCCATGCCACTTGCCCGGGTAAGCTAGAACTTTTTGCCCGCGCTTTGCCAAAAGCAATTTTCCATTACACATAACAAAACATAACACCGCCGGGGAAACCGAGGCACGCGTATAATCAATCCGCCCGTCTTCAAAATGCGGGAGTTTTTTGGAAAGATTCTCTAATTTCTTTTGCAAATCTTTTTCAATATCTGTCGACATAAAAAGAGTATAACATGTCAGGAGAAATGCGAAAGGCTGGATTTTTATTGACCATCCTGCTAAGATGATCGCATTGTTCATTTAACAACACCGAGCCAAATGGAAGCGCACAAGTCCCAACGTCCGTTGGGACGCGGAGCACTCTTTGGCGAGGAGAGCGGGAACGCTACGGAGATTGAAGTCCCGATGGTACACCGGTAGCATTGGGACGTAAATCGCAGTAGCGATTCAAAGCTATGCGTCCGTAGCTCAGCTGGATAGAGCGTTGGTCTTCGGAACCAAAGGTCGGGGGTTCGACTCCCTCCGGACGCACCACGTTGGAAACACAAAAAAGCTTAAGTCCCTCCCGAAACCTTTTGGAGGATTTTAGCTTTGGGTTGACGGGCCTTGTTGCGCGGCAATATCCACATGCTTCAAGGCGTCTTTCAAGGCTTTGCCGGCCTTGAATTTGGGAACCGTCACGCGCGGAATATCTATCCGCTCACTGGGCTTTTGTGGGTTCACGCCCTTACGCGCCGAACGATTGCGCGCAGAAAACGTGCCAAAACCTGTGACCGTGACCTCGTTCCCCTTTTTCAATTCTTCCACCACGGTTTCCTCAAAGGCATTTAAAAACGCCTCGGCATGTTGCTTGGTAAGCCCGGCTTTGTTTGCTAATGTATCGAGCAGCTCTGGTTTGTTCATAACATTTTATTAAGATACATCTAGTATAGCAAAGTTGTAAAATCAATACAAATCAGCTGTCAGTAATACTAAAAACGATCAGCTTGGCGTTAAGGAGTCACTCGCCGGAGCCACGTACCGTACGGTACGTGGCGGAGGATCCAATGCTTCATACCGTACAGCAAGCCGATCGCTTATTTCTATTGATTTCTTTATCTCGCGTATTCAATCACGCGTTTTTCACGCAGTAAATTCACCTTAATTTCACCCGGATACTTTAGTTCTTGTTCAATCGCTCGGGCAATATTTTGCGCTAATTTGAACGCTTCCAAATCATCAATATCTTCCGGATTCACAAACACGCGCACCTCGCGGCCAGCCTGAATCGCATAAGCCTTTTCCACACCTTCAAACCGTGTGGCCACACCTTCCAATTCTTCCAACCGCTGTACATACTGTTCATAGCTATCTTTGCGCGCGCCCGGACGGCCCCCAGAAATCTGATCCGCGACCTTGCAAATGACCCCCACGAGGGTCTTGGGTTTATCTTCATGATGCGCAATGGCCATGTACGCCACTTCTTCGGGTAATCCAAACTTCAACATAATGTCATACCCAATTTCTGGGTGTCCACCGGCAATTTCATGATCCACGGCTTTGCCAATGTCATGTAATAATCCGCCTTTTTTGGCAACAGAAACATCGGCGCCCAATTCTGCGGCCAATAATCCTGCCAACCGCCCCACTTCCATGGAATGGATTAACACGTTCTGCCCATAACTTGTGCGGTACTTTAAACGGCCAACCAACTGGACGATCTTCGGATGCAATCCTGTCACGCCTAATTGATAGCAAGCGTCTTCCCCGGCCTTTTGAATGTCTTTAGATAATTCTGTTTTGGCTTCTTCGACCGCCACTTCAATACGCGCCGGCTGAATACGCCCGTCAAAAATCAATTTATCTAATGCGCGCTTAGCCAAATGCCGGCGCAGAGGACTAAACCCGGAGATCACAATGGTTTCCGGCGTATCGTCAACAATCAATTCCACGCCGGTAAGATTTTCAATGGCGCGAATGTTGCGGCCTTCTTTTCCAATAATGCGACCCTTCATTTCATCGTTGGGGAGCGTCACCGTGGTGGTGGTGGTTTCGGCCACATGGCTTGCGGTTACCCGTTGAATGGTTGCGCTCAACACGTTGCGCGCTTTTTGCTCCATAGCTTCCGACATTTCGTCGCCCAATTTTTCCATGCGCGCCACTAAATCGGTTTTCATTTCCCGTTCCACCGCCGCCAATAGTTCTTCCCGCGCCGCCGCACGATCAAGCCCGGCAATTTGCTCTAACCTGTCCACATGCTGTTGCTTCAAATCCAAAATTTGCTCTTTAACCGACTCGATCTTCTTCATGCGTTCGGCAACCTCGTTCTGTTTGGATTCCAAATCCAACAACTTTTGATCGAACTTCGTTTCGCGTTGCTCTAACCGCTTTTGCTGTTCCTCAACATTCTTGCGGCGCTGAACTTCATCGTTCTTGGCTTCTTCAATGACTTTCATGCTCTTTTCACGCGCCTCTATTAACACCTCTTGCGCTTTGGCTTTGGCATCTTGCAAGATGGTTTCCGCGCGACTACCTGCTGAATTCACTTTACTGGCTTGTACGAATTTTCGGCCGATATAACCCAAAACAAATCCCACGGGCACGGCCAGGGCCAAAAGGATAATGAGATAGACGTTATTGTCCATAAAACCTCGAGACGTTGTCGACGACCCGATGGCAATAACCGGCATCCCAAACCTACCGCTTACGGATTACGGAAGGCGTTTATGTTAAGCATTGACCGCAATGGTTTTTCTGCTTTTTCTTTTGGAAACAAGAAAATCTTTTGCTAACATAAGGGAAAATCGCGTATTGACACCGGAACAGTCGAAACAAGATTAATCGTTAAGTTCGAAAACTACACCAAAATCCTGTAGCGTCTCTACATTACCACAAGCCCCCGAGCTTAGCAAGTCAGGGCAAACTGTAAGGAGTAAGGCATAAGGTTTAAGGGATAAGTATTTTTCTTAAACCTTAAACCTTGACCCTTAGTCCTTATCCCTTTTATGTTGTCTTCTCTATGATCTCATCCACAAGATGATAATCCTTCGCCTCGGGCGCGGACATAAAGTAATCGCGCTCCACGTCTTTGCTCACCTTCTTTACATCCTGACCCGTATGGTGCGCCAGAATGTGGTTCAGCCGATCTTTGATTTTTAAAATCTGTTCCGCATGAATTTGAATATCTGTTGCCTGGCCTTCAATGCCACCCATCACCTGATGAATCATGATTTCCGCATTCGGCAAGACAAACCGTTTTCCCGGCGCGCCCGATGCTAACAACAAGGCTCCCATCGACGCGGCGATCCCTACGCAAATGGTTGACACATCGCATTTTACATATTGCATGGTGTCGTAAATAGCTAACCCCGCGGTCACCGACCCTCCTGGCGAATGGATGTACAATTTAATATCTTTTTCTTTGTCTTCGGATTCCAAAAACAAGAGCTGCGCAATAATCGTATTGGCCACATCGTCGGTAATGGTGCTTCCCAAAAAAATAATCCGCTCTTTCAGTAACCGCGAATAAATATCGTACGCGCGTTCCCCGTAATGCGATTTTTCAATAACGGTTGGGACCAAAAACATAACGTGTTTAAGATTATTCTGCGGGTTCTTCTGTCGCAAGTTCTTCAGCAGGCGGCGCGGTCGCATCTTCTGGAGACGCAACAAGAGTTTCGGCATCCGCATATTCGGCGTTGTTCAAACTTTCCGCTTCCGCCCGCAATGCGTCGCGTTTCGCTTCACGTTCCGCAATAATCACATCGACTTCTTCTTGAAGTTGAAGCGCGCGCGGGCCAAACCCCGTGCCCACCGGAATAATGCGTCCAATAATAACATTTTCTTTCAAGCCTCGCAGGGGGTCGATCTTGCCCGACACAGCGGCGTCAATAAGAATGCGTGGCGTCTCTTGGAAACTTGCCGCGGACAAGAAACTTTCCGTCGATAACGATGCCTTGGTAATACCCACCAACAGTTGTTCGACTTTTGCCGGTTTGCCTTTGTTCGCCTTGGCTTTCTCATTGGCCATGGTCAGTTGATACGCCGAGACCACATCGCCTTCCAGCAAGTTGGTGTCTCCGGCCTCTTCCACCATAAACCGCGAAAACATCTGGCGAACAATAATCTCTAAATGTTTGTCATTCAATTTCTGGCCTTGCGAAGAATAAATATATTGAATTTGATGCATAATATATTTTTGCACCGCAGACTTGGATTGCCACGCAAACAACTCATGCAAATTAATATTTCCTTCGGTCAGCACCTGGCCTTTGGTCACCAAATCTCCATCCGAAACAAGAATCGTGTACGGCCCAAGAATCGGCAAGTCTTCGGCAATATTCTCTTGGCGCAAAATGTTGATTTCTTTATCGGTAACATTTACCACGCCGGAATTCTTTGCCACAATATTTTTTCCGGATTTTGACGACATCAACACATCCCCAGACTGCACTTCTTGCCCATTTTTAACCTTGACTTCTCCGCTTTTTATAAGTCGATACTGCTCGTACACGTTTTCCGTATGTGTAATGCGAATCGTTTTTTGCGTCCCATCGTCGATAATGGAGACTTTCCCATCCACGGTTGCCAACACGGCCGGTTTTTTTACGGGGCGCGCTTCAAACAATTCTTCCACACGGGGCAACCCTTGCGTAATGTCTGTGCCCACCACACCACCGGTATGGAACGTGCGCATGGTCAGCTGGGTTCCGGGCTCCCCAATACTTTGCGCGGCGATAATGCCGACGGCAACGCCTAGCTCTACCAGTTCATTGTACCCCAAATCAAAACCATAACATTTCTGGCATACTCCACGCGTCGCTTTGCAGGTTAAGAGACTACGAATGCGAACATCGGTAATTTCGGCTTTATCCATGGCATCTACTTCTGCCTGCGCAACAATGATTCCTTTTTTCACCACAACTTTTCCCTTCGCGTCTTTCACATCTTCCAAAAGGGTGCGGCCAAATGTCCGCGCGGCCAAACTCACGCCGACGCTATCGTTTTCCGACGCATTCCAAGTAATACCTTCAGTGTCGCCACAATCATTGGTAGAGATAATCACGTCTTGTGCAACGTCCACCAAACGACGGGTTAAGTAGCCGGCGCTTGCGGTACGCAGGGCGGTATCAGATAATCCTTTGCGCGTTCCGTGTGTGGAGATGAAATATTCCAACACGTCCAAACCTTCTTTTAAGTTTCCTTTCACCGGAAGTTCAATAATGTCTCCGGCAGGGTTGGTCACCAAACCGCGCATACCGACAATCTGCGAAAGTTGGGCCCACGAACCGCGCGCGCCCGATTCAATCATCGGGAACACCGGACCAGACCGGTCAAGTTGTTCTTGCGCAATCGCGGTAATCTCGTTTTTGGTTTTGCTCCAAATTTCGGTGACGCGCACATGCCGCTCTTCATCGGTCAATAATCCCATTTCGTATTGCGACATCATGGCATCGACTTCGGCGTCGGCCTTTTCAACAATGCCCTTCTTTTCATCTGGAACCAATAAGTCGTCCATGCCCCACGATAATCCGGATTGCGTTAAGTACTCAAAACTTAACTCTTTAATGCGATCAAGAAGTTTGACCGTTTCTTCGCGGCCATAGTTGTGCAAGACTTTTGAAATAACCGTGCGAATGGTTCCGCGATCCATGACCAAGTTCAAAAACTCAAAACCTTCCGGTAAAATCTGATTAAAGATAATGCGGCCCACCGAGGTTTGCATGACCACACCATTCATTTCTACATGAATCGTATCTTGCAGAGTAATCTTGCCATGATGGTACGCCATTTTTGCTTCATTGCGATCAATAAAAGCAGGAACGCTCTTGCCGTCTTTGGGTGGTTGAATTTGCGTTAAGTAATACGCGCCTAACACAATGTCTTGCGACGGACTCACGACCGGTTCCCCGGTTGCGGGCTTCAAAATGTTATTGGTGGAGAGCATAATATTGCGCGCTTCCCATTGGGCTTTTTGGGTAAGAGGCACATGCACGGCCATTTGGTCTCCGTCAAAATCTGCGTTAAACGCGGTACACACCAACGGGTGAATCTGAATAGCTTTCCCTTCAATTAAGACGGGGCGGAAGGCTTGAATACCCAAACGGTGCAAGGTTGGGGCGCGGTTAAGAAGCACATAGCTATCGGCCGTCACCTCTTCTAAAATGTCCCACACTTCGGCACGTTCACTGTCAATAAATCGCGTGGCGCTACGCACATTGTGCACATAATCGCGCTCAATAAGTTTAGAAATCACAAACGGTTTGAACAGTTCCAAAGCCATCTTCTTCGGCAAACCACATTGATCTAATTTCAAATGCGGACCCACCACAATCACGGAACGACCCGAATAATCCACGCGTTTGCCCAGTAAGTTTTGGCGGAATCGGCCTTGTTTGCCTTTCAACATATCGGCCAACGATTTTAACTGCCGACGTTGACCACTTGCGGCCGTCACCGTTTTACCATGGCGCGCGCCGTTATCAATAAGCGCGTCCACCGCTTCTTGCAACATGCGTTTTTCATTGCGCTGAATCACCTCCGGCGCATTCAATTCAATCAGTTTCTTCAACCGGTTGTTGCGGTTAATCACGCGGCGGTATAAATCGTTTAAATCGCTTGCCGCAAAACGCCCACCATCCAACTGCACCATAGGGCGTAAGTCTGGGGGAATCACCGGAACCACGGTCATAATCATCCACTCGGGCTTAATCTGATTCTTCACAAAATTCTTCATGAGCTTCAGACGGCGGTACAAGCGGCGCTGTTTGTTCTTGCTGCTGTCCGCCAATTCTTCGTCGAGTTTTTTCACGGTTGCGGCTAAATCGATTTCTGCCAACAATGCGCGAATCGCCTCGGCGCCAATACCCGCCTCAAACACATGGCCGTATTTCAACGACAAATCCTGGTATTTTTGTTCCGAAATAATTTGGTATTTTTCCAGTTCTTTTAATTCGTTTGTCGCCACATCGACCGCGTCTTGCAATTCCTTTAAGGCTTCATCGCGGTTCACGGACGCATTCACCATTTCTTGTTCAATGTTGTCATGCGCTTTTTTCTTTTGCCCGTCGGTGGTGCTTTCGGCAATCAATTCCACTTCCCGCTTTTTAATCTCTTGCATCATTTGTTGCGCTTCCGTGTCGAGTTCGCGCTTCTTCTCTTTATATTCTTCTTGAATCTGCGCCAAGGCTGAATCGCGAAGCTGGGTGTTGACCGCGGTAACAATAAAGTTTGCAAAATAAATGACTTTTTCTAAATCTTGAATCGACAAATCGAGCATTAAACCAATTTTTGACGGCACGCCGCGTAAAAACCAAATATGCGAAACCGGGGCGGCTAAATCAATGTGCCCCATGCGTTCGCGCCGCACCAATGACCGTGTCACTTCCACACCACACTTGTCGCAAATAATGCCTTTATAGCGAATGCGCTTGTATTTGCCGCAATAACATTCCCAATCTTTAGTAGGGCCAAACGTGCGCTCACAAAACAGACCATCGCGCTCGGGTTTTTGCGTGCGGTAGTTAATGGTTTCCGGCTTGGTGACCTCGCCATGAGACCATTCGTGAATCGTTTCCGGCGATGCCACGCCTAAATGAATGGCATCAAAATCTGTCGACGAGCTGTTGTCATGATAAGACATAGAGAAAAAAATTTATATATTTACGCGTCTTCTCTTTCTTCGTCGGTTTGTCCCGCGTTTTCGTTAACCAATTCCACGTCCAAACCCAAACCTTTTAATTCTCGAACCAACACATGAAACACTTCCGGTACATTCATCATGCGAATCTCATCGCCCTTAATAATGGTTTCGTACGCTTTCGACCGGCCGACCACATCGTCCGATTTAATCGTTAACATTTCTTGCAAAATATTGGCGGCGCCATAAGCCTCTAACGCCCACACTTCCATTTCTCCAAAACGCTGACCGCCGAACTGCGCTTTGCCGCCCAACGGCTGTTGCGTCACCAATGAGTACGGGCCAATTGAGCGTTGGTGGATCTTATCTTCCACCATGTGATTGAGTTTTAAAATATACGCATAACCGGTGGTGACTTTTTGGTGGAACGGTTTACCGGTGCGGCCATCGTACACCACCAATTTTCCGTCTTCCGGAAAACCCGCTTCTTTTAATTGCTCTTTAATGGTTGCCACAGGGACGCCATCCATCGGAGGCGTGGCCACTTTATATTTCAACGCATGCGCGGCCAACCCTAAATGACATTCTAAAAGCTGGCCAATGTTCAAACGGCTGGTCACACCCACCGGGTTCAAAATAATATCTACGGGCCGGCCATCTTCTAAGTACGGCATGTCCGCAACCGGCACAATGCGCGAAATAACGCCTTTGTTTCCGTGGCGGCCGGCTAACTTATCGCCCACTTGAATTTTGCGTAATTGCGCCACCGAAACTTCAATGCTTTTCATGACACCGGAAGGCAACTTGTCGCCGCTTTCTTTGGAAAAGACTTTGACGTCTACCACTTTTCCGTGTTCGCCATGTTCCAAGTACAACGAAGAGTCTTTTACGTCTTTGGCTTTATCGCCAAAGATTGCACGTAACAATTTTTCTTCGGCCGAGAGTTCGGTTTCACCTTTGGGCGTAATTTTTCCCACCAAAATGTCACCGGATTTGACTTGCGCGCCAATGCGCACAATGCCTTCTTCGTCTAAATCTTTCAGTTTTTCTTCAGACACATTCGGAATGTCGCGCGTCACCACTTCAGGCCCCAGTTTGGTATCACGCACATCAATGGAATAGGTTTCAATATGCACCGAAGACAATTTATCGGTTTGCACCACGCGTTCGGAAACCAAAATGGCATCTTCAAAGTTGCCACCTTCCCACGGCAAGTACGCCACTAACAAGTTTTGACCCAAGGCTAATTCTCCGTTATCGGTAGAAGAGGCATCGGCCAGCACATCGCCTTTTTTGACTTTGTCGCCAACCGAAACCACCGGCCGTTGGTTTAAACTAGTGGATGCGTTCGAGCGTTGAAACTTCACCAGTTCAACCATTTTCATATCGCCATCGTCTTGCAAGATTTGTACATGCGCGCCATCAACGGCTACGACTTTTCCATTGCCCTCGGCGAGCAAAACTTGCCCGGAATCAATAGCGGCTTGACGCTCTACACCCGTACCAACTAACGGCGAATCCGGACGCACCGTTGGCACCGCCTGCTTCTGCATGTTCGTTCCCATCAATGCGCGCGAACCGTCATCGTGTTCTAAAAACGGAATCAAAGCTGTGGCAATACTAATAATTTGTTTTGGCGAAACGTCCATATAATCCACCTCGTGCACCGAAGCAATCTCTGGCTTGCCGTGTCTGCGCACTTCTGCCCGTTCAGACATAAAATATCCGTTCTCATCAATCGGCGCGGTCGCGGCGGTGGTGACAAATTTTTCTTCAGTAAAGGCGTCCAGGTAATCAATCTCGTCGGTCACTTTAGGTTTGACCGGAATCGTTGCATGAGCGGTTTTCCCAATCGCCTCGGCAAGAGTTTTATCTACCGCTTCGCCGGCTTTGCCCAAAATTTTTCCGCGATCATCTAAAACGTCCTCGCGCAAAATATTGCCCACCAATTCTTTGGGGTTGTTTTTGGCGTCGTGCAGAACTTTGCGGAACGGTGTTTCAATAAAACCATATTTATTGACCACAGCGTAACTTGCCAAGTGCCCGATCAAACCAATGTTTGGTCCTTCGGGTGTTGCAATCGGACAAATGCGGCCATAGTGGGTGCGGTGAACGTCGCGCACTTCAAACCCTGCGCGTTCGCGCGATAAACCGCCCGGGCCCATGGCGCTTAACCTGCGTTTGTGTTCCAACTCGGCCAACGGGTTCACCTGATCCATGAATTGCGATAACTGCGATGACATGAAAAATTCTTTCAACACACCAATCACCGGCCGCGCATTAATTAAGACATTCGGCGTAATCGATTCAATATCTTTGGTACTCATGCGATCCTTAATAATGCGCTCCATACGCGATAACCCCACGCGCAATTTGTTTTGCACCAGTTCACCCACGGCGCGCACGCGGCGATTGCCTAAGTGGTCAATATCGTCCGGCAAATCTTGCGTGTTGTTCAAGCGAATGACCTCGCGTAAAATTTCCACCAAATCTTCGCGCAATAACACACGGTGTTCTTTGTCGTTTTGCACATTCATGCCAAAACGTTGATTCAATTTGTAACGCCCCACCGAACCAAAATCGTAGCGGTCAAAGTTGAAGAACATGGAATGAATCAACTGCCGCGCGTTATCGACCGTTGCTAAATCGCCTGGGCGAATACGCTTGTAGACTTCCTTCAATCCTTCGGCTTCAGAACGCGACGGGTCTTTAGATAACGTGGAATCAATAAATTTGCGATCTGGATGATTATCGACGTTGGCAAACAGTTCTTTAATTTCTTCGTTTGAGGAATAACCAAACGCGCGTAAGAGAGCGGTGACCGCCACTTTGCGTTTACGATCGACTTTCACATACAAAACATCGTTTAAGTCGGTTTCAATCTCCAACCAAGCGCCGCGGTTCGGAATAATTTTTGCGCCGTAGTATTCCGTGCCCTTCGCATGTCGGGACGTAAAAAACACACCGGCCGAGCGGATGAGTTGCGAAATCACCACACGCTCCACACCGTTCACCACAAAAGTTCCGCGCGGGGTCATGAGCGGAAAATCGCCCAAGAATACCTCTTGCTCTTTAATTTCACCCGTGCGTTTGTTCACCAACTTCGTGACCACGCGCAAAGGCGCCTCGTAGGTTAAATTTTTGGACTTCGACGTTTTTTCATCGAAGCGAGGCTCGTCTAAATAATAGTCTTCAAAATACAATTCTAAATCTCGGCCCGTAAAATCGTGGACTGGCGAGATTTCTTCAAATAATTCTTTTAACCCCTCTTGCAACAGCCATTCATAGGATGTTCGCTGAACTTCGACGAGTCTTTCCAGCGGAACGGTATCGTGTTGATACGTAAAATACCTGCGCTCCGTGATTGGAGCCTTCGAGACGTGGTTTTTTTGTGGCATAAAAAACTTCCCCGAGCGTTATATTGTAATGTCGAGTTGCAGACTGCAAGTCCCCGCCTAATTGTGCGAAAATTGCATACATGTATAATACAAGTTTTTGATTTTTTGTCAAGGGTTAGCGGAATGCGGCCAAAAAACGTAAAAAATAAACTAACTTTAGACAAAAAGGAGGTTTTGAATTGAAGTTATCCACAGAAAAACTTGACAACTTTAACGGGACTTTACAAGTTTTTCAAGCTCGTCCTTGACAACCACCCTGTCATCGTGGGGTGTTTTGGCAAAATTCTTGCCTACAATCACCGCTTCCGAGCCTTTGCCCGTGATTAAAACCACATCTTCTTCTTGCGCAAGGTAAAGCGCCTTGGCAATCGCGTCGCGCCGGTCCGGAATAAGGAATAGATCGACGTTATCACGTTTTCCTGCCTCGCGCGCGCCGGAAGCTACCGCATCGATAATCGCTTGCGGGTCTTCGTCATACGGATCTTCATTCGTCACCACAACGATGGTGGCGTTTTGACCTGCCAAATTTCCCAAAATATGACGACGGGCTTTATCCCTGCCACCGCCGGCTGAACCTGTCACATGAATAATCCTTTTGGGCAGAAAAAGTCGCACTGCTTCATACAATTTTTTTGTTGACTCCGGTTCGTGCGCATAATCCACAATCACGGTAAAGCCCAACGGATTGTCTATGCGCTCCATGCGCCCGGGCATTTGCGGCAGTTGCGCAAGCCCCTGTTGAATCGTGGTAAAAGTCGCTCCTAAATGATGTGCAACCGTTACCGCGGCGCCGGCGTTCATTACATTCACCTTTCCAATAAGAGGAACATGAAAGCGTTGGCCGGAAAGCAAAAAATCACTTCCCTGCGCTGTACTTTCCACCTGCGAAATCTGAAAAACTTTGTCGAGCGCGGTTTGATCCGCGCTTTGCATGCTCCAACCATAACGTTTGGCAACGGAGAATTGCAAAAAATCTTTGGCATGGGGATCGTCTAAGTTCACGACAAAAGCTTTTTCTATTGTTTCACCATGGATTTTTTTTGCGTGGCCTTTAGCGACGTGTTGAAAAAACGCCAGCTTCGCGTTTTTATAGTTTTCAAATCCGCCATGGGCTTCTAAATGTTCAGGCGTAAGGTTGGTAAACACGGCAATGTCATAATCAATGCCACGGTGCCGCGATTGCAACACGCCTTCGGAACTGGTTTCAACAACAGCTACGTCACAACCCTTTTTAACCATGTCGCGCAAAAACCTTTGCAAGCGAAATCGCCCGAGCATCGTCATTTTGGTGTCATTTAACCATTCTTTTTTCCCAATTTTAAAAAGCGCGGTCGACGTTAACCCCACGGTATGTCCCGATGCTTCTAAAAGTTTGGCGATCATGAAACTGGTCGTAGATTTTCCTTTGGTGCCGGTTACGCCAATCACGATCATGTTACGCGAGGGGTTTCGGTAAACGACCGAGGCTGTTTTGGCAAGGGCAAGGTGATAACCCTGCAACACAAAACGTGGTAGGATTTTTCGAATGACACGTTTCATAAGACGGTCTTTGTCACATGCGCAATTTCCACCGCGGCCAGAGCCGTGTAATAGCCAAGGTTCGTTTTGTCGTTTTTGATGCGTTCCTCGACTTGCGCTATGTCATGAGCAAAAATCACGCCTTGCAAAACTGGCACTTTCCCTTGGGTATTCAATAAGGTAAGGCCGCGTTCCACCCCAGAGAAAACCGCCATGTAATGATCGGTGTCACCGCGAATCACCACGCCATAACAAATAATAGCGTCGAGTTTTTTTTGCATAAGGCGCACCGCGGCAAAGGGCAATTCTAAAGCGCCGGGCACATGAACAAGCAGAATATCTTTTTGGGAAACCTGTGCGTCTCTTAACGCTTTTAATCCGGCAACTTCCAACGCTTTCGTGTATTCGCGGTTAAACAACGACACCACCACGGCAATCTTTAAGCCCTTCCCATTTCTCCCTTTTAATACTTCATGAGGTTTTTGTTTTGTCATATATAGATCAAATATCCGTGAGCGATCAGATTGGCGTTAAGGAGTCACTCGGCGGAGCAATCCAATGCGTGACTCCGTACGCCAAGCTGATCGCTAGCGTTCACTTATTCTTTAAAATCTTCTCCACATACTTGGCTAAAACGTCGACTTCAATATTCACCTTGTCCCCCACTTTTTTTTGGTGAAACGTGGTGTGTTGCAGGGTATATTCCACCAGGGAAACGGTCACAAGATCTTGTTCAATCTTTGCAACGGTCAAGCTTACCCCTTCAATGCCAATGAATCCTTTATGAACAATATACGGCATCAAAGTTTTGTTCACGCGAACCGTCATTAATGTTGCACTGGCTTTGCGTGAACGATCGGGCTCTAATGAGACGATCTCTGCAACATCGTCTACATGCGCGCCTACCCAGTGGCCACCCATCACATCGCCTACAGCCAGTGAGGGTTCAATATTGACAGTGGCTCCTACCTGTAATTCTGCAAAGTGAGTTTTGCGCAACGTCTCGGGCATAATTTCTAGCCCAATCGATTCCAAATTCTTGGACTTCACGGTTAAACACACGCCGTTTACCGAAACACTATCGCCGACATGCAACTTATGAAAAACTTTTGGCGCGCTAACAAACACATGCATGCAACCATGATCGTTGCCCACTTTCGTTATCGTCCCCAATTCTTGAATAATGCCGGTGAACATATTTTCAGCTGACAGCAGTCAGCTGTCAGTAGTGGATCCGACCTTTCTAAAAGGTCGGATCCTGATTAGTTTATTTACTGATTACTGTCTGCTGACAGCTGGCTACTGTTCTAGGATTTCCCTCGCCTCTTCAACATCTTCTTTAATGGAATGCAGAAGCGCGTCCGTGGTCTTGTAGTGCTTAATGCCGTGCATAAATTGCACCAACTCGACGGTTATCTCATCACCATAGAGTGTCCCTTGCCAATTTAAAATGTGCACTTCAAACTTTCGCCGATTCGGATTATTTTCGTAAGGCACACCTACCACAGCAACGCCTTTTAAGACTTCCCCGTGCTCTAAACGTACGCGACATGCCCATACACCATGATGAAGACGATGCTGTTGCGCAAGGGCATAATCTAAATTGGCCGTTGGGTAGCCCAATCCCGTTCCAATACTTTCACCCGTAATAACTCTACCTCGAAGCGTAACCATAATCTTTTATGGTAATGACGTCTTACGCTTGTGTCAACCTATTGAAGTATGCCTGTTAGCGGGAAGTTAAAATGTCCTACTTGAAGGGGAAATAGAAATGTCCTAGTG
>CAZRYK010000011.1:0-26032 GCA_964604315.1 uncultured Gammaproteobacteria bacterium | reverse complement strand
GAATCCTCAGAGACTACATGTTAGACCTCGAGCATTTCGTAAAGAAACTTCGAGGATGATATAGTCCGATCTGCATGGCGACATGCAGCCGCTTAATGCGGACTCCATTATGGAGTTAACAATCATGAATCGTCCTAAGGTTTTCACATTCATCATCGATGGACGTGAAAAGGACTGGGACGATTCATTCAAATCGCTGCCTCCTATTTCGGTGACGAAATAGTGGTCCTAAAAGTTGGCTATATGCTGGAAACTCTGGTGTATCGAGCATTACAGTGATATACTACAGACAAATTTATTTGTCTGGGCGAATCAATCATTGTGACAATATGACTCGTGCAGACAACCAGCAGGAAAGACTTAATAAGGAAACGGATATCGTATTTATTGGATGGATAACCGGTTTTGTCGATGGAGAAGGTTGCTTCTCTATCGGTTTTGTCCGTCAGCCAGACCGACAAGATAAAAATCGTATACGCAGAGGTTATAGAACAGGCTATCAAGTATTCCATGAATTTTCTGTCACTCAAGGAGCAAAAAGCAAAGCATCGCTCATTGAATTACAAAAATTCTTTGGAGCCGGAAATATCTACCTCAATAAAAGATACGATAATCACAAAGAACATCTGTACCGATATACTGTCCGAAAAAGGAGCGATCTAGTGAATATTATTATCCCCTTCTTTAAACTGCATCCATTAAGAACAAGCAAAAGGCATGATTTTGAAAAGTTCGCACGATGTATAAAGATGGTAAATCGAAAAGAACATCTAACAAAAGAAGGGATAATAAAAATTGCGAGAATCGCGATGACAACAAATCATCAAAAACCGCGAGATCCCCTTATAAGAATCCTCAGATACTATACGCCAACATCCGAAAAAGAAAGCGGATAAGAAATAGTACGGACTGCATGGCGACATGCAGGCTCTCAAGTGCCAATGAGAGCGCTGGTTAATTACCAGTAACGACCCTAGCGAAATTCCTTGTCGTGTAAGTTACGACCTGCACGAATGGCATAACGACTAGAGCGCTGTCTCAGCGAAGGACTCGGTGAAATTACAAGACCGGTAAAGATGCCGGTTACCCGCGGCCGGACGAAAAGACCCCGTGAAGCTTTACTACAACTTGGCATTGCTTTATTGATTTGTCTATTCAGCATATGTGGGAGACGTTGATGCTCTGACGCTAGTCGGAGCGGAGTCGCAATATGAGATACCACGTTGACGTGTTGATAAAGCTAACTTCCTCCCGTGAAACCGGGAGAAGAACAGTGTCTGGTGGGTAGTTTATCTGGGGCGGATGCCTCCTAAAGTGTAACGGAGGCGTTTACAAAGGTTGGCTAGGTTCGGATGGAAACTGAACCGATAGTGTAAAGGCACAAGCCAGCTTTACTGCAAGACCTACAAGTCGAGCAGTTGCGAAAGCAGAACTTAGTGAACCGACCGTTCAAAGTAGAATGGCGGAAGATCAACGGATAAAAGTTACTCCGGGGATAACAGGCTAGTCGCTCCCAAGCGTCCACAGCGACGGAGCGGTTCGGCACCTTAACATTGTTGAGAATGAACCACTCAACATTTATCGGGGTGCGCCGATAGTAATATCGGGCAATAAATGTGGCTCATAACGGTGAATTCTTGTTTGGTCTATGTTCGTGTGGTAAAATAACGACATAAATCAAATAACGATAATACCGTGGGAAGTCGCCTCAGGCGACCCCGTATCGACTGATCCACGTACCATACGGTGCGTGGTGAGATTGAGGCTACCTGATAATCAGGAAAAATAAACCTCAATCATACGCCACCCCCAGCACTTAAGCTAAGTGCTGGGTGAAGGTATAGTCAACGCTGTATGTGAATACAGAACGACACGCGATGTCGGCTCATCGCATCCTGGGGGTGGAGAAAACATCTACCTTCTCTCTCCGACGAAAACGTCGGAGTAATAAACAAGCTCAAAACGGCGAAGGCTTTCATAAAAGGATCTGTATTGCGTACATTGCAGGTCCCAGGTAAAATACCCAATATGAAAGTTAACACCGTGGGAAGAAAATTTTCTGAAGTTGAAAGAGCATACACAGCAGGTTTTCTTGATGCCGATGGCGCCATTATGGCGTGCATCGAAAAACATCAAGAAAAACGCTTTGGATTTAGGATCAGAGTAACGTTGAAAATATCTCAATCAAATAGAACAATCCTCGATTGGTTTTGTTCAAAAACCCATAGTGGGTATATTAGAAAAAACCGCACGATATTCGATTGGGATGTAAAAGATCAGCGTAAAGTTCAAGAATTGCTAAACATTTTAGCGCCTTATCTTCATGTGAAAAAAGAGCAGGCTCGTCTTGCACTTAAGATTCTAAGTATAAAAATCAAATCAAAAGAAGATTTGATTTATGTCGCTCAATTAGCCGATACATTGTCAAAATTAAACGTCCGGTCAAAAAACCGACGTAAAAATTTTTCAACAATGATCTAAGAACATTTTCCCCCTAACGACTGATCTCCGACGCAAAGTCGGAGTGAGATAAGAAACCTTACTTAGGTCTTATCATACGGCTTGCACCTACTTTCTCATTTGTGAAAATGAGAATACGGTGATGGCATAGTCTGATACCCATAGTAATATGGGATAACATTAATGAGCTCCCAAGGGTTTGGCTGTTCGCCAATTAAAGCGGTACGTGAGTTGGGTTCAGAACGTCGTGAGACAGTAGAGATCGTGCTGTCTATAAATCTCACTAAATGCTGGAAACTCTGAAAAGTCCACGGAGACAAATAGAGGACTTGAGAATCTCACACTACTATGGCATTATTAATACATGCCAAGTGATAATGTGTTGAGTGCAGACAACCAGCAGGAAAGACGACAAATATCTCCATGGTACATTAGCGGATTCGTTGACGGAGAAGGCAGTTTTCACATCGCGATTTATAAAGATCCGAGAATGAAAACCCGCATTAAAGTCATCCCAGAAATCCATGTATCTCAAAATAGAAGTTCGCAGAAAGTTCTTGAAGAAATTCGGGACTATTTCCATTGCGGATACATAAAAGTTAATCACCCTGGAAGCATATCAGATCGAACCAATGTGTTTGTTGTGCGGGATCGTAACGATCTTGTACAACACATCATCCCCTTCTTCAAAAAGTACCCCTTACGAACGAATAAGGCGAAAGATTTTCAGATCTTTGCCAAAGTCGTTCGGATGATTGTTAATGGCGATCATCGATCACCTTTAGGCATTCGGAAGATAATATCCCTCGCCTATAAGATGAACGAGCAAGGCAAAAGAAGAAAGGTAAAAGAAAGCGATTTGATAAAATTTGTCGAATCCTCAGAGACTATATGTGAGACTCTAACAAAAGATGTTAGAAAAGATATAGTCCGAACTGTATAGCGATATACAGATCCAATATAAAAGTATTGGGCACCACAGAGCATGATTTCCGTAACAGAAGTGGTTCTAGCAAAGTAACAGAATGTCGGTCTCCTATCCGCCGTGGGCGTTTGGAAACTTGAGAAGATCCATCTTTAGTACGAGAGGACCGAGATGGACAGACCTCTCGTTTACCGGTTGTTCTACCAAGAGCATTGCCGGGTAGCGACGTCTGGTTTTGGATAAGCGCTGAAAGCATCTAAGCACGAAGCCGTCTTCAAGATAAAGTTTCCATGGGGGTAAAACCCCGAGAGGTTGGTCAGAGACGATGACCTTGATAGGCTCCAGGTAGAAGTTCCGTAAGGAATGAAGCCAAGGAGTACTAATACCAACGTCTAATCATAACCACAAAGAGTATTCGTGGTTAACTTATTACCTTGATGAAAACTTTCCGAACCTGGCAATGGACCGCAGCATTTGTGGCATTAGCCGTCTTCATGGCGATCTTGCTTTTAACAACATCGCCCACACAAGCCGGCATGGCGTTTTAAAGCTCTAATCACCAGTTTTTTGCAAGGAATCTCTTCCTTCTAAAAATCTGGTGATTCTAGCGGCGGGGAAACACCTGTTCCCATCTCGAACACAGTCGTTAAGCCCGTCAGCGCCGATGATACTATGCCTTCAGGCATTGGGAAAGTAGGCCATCGCCAGTTTATCCAGCACCAAGGGCTAAACCCCTGGTACAGGACAAATACAAAAAGATCCGTTTAAACGGGTCTTTTTGTTTTGCGACAGAAATTCACAAATCGCGTAGAACGCGGTATTATAATAAGACAAAACTTTAAATAAAATATATGCTTCATAAACGTCATCTTTTCATCTTCATCGTGGCGCTATTTCTGCTATCGGCAAGCTCTGTATGGGCCAAGGGTGCTAAGGGTCCAGATTATCGGGTCGGCGCCGATGAAGTTATTACCTCCGACGTGTACCGCGCGGCCGAAAGTGTGTCCGTCGCCGGTGTCATTCAAGGCGATCTTATTGTCGCCGCGCAAAATATTGAAGTCACCGGAACCGTGGAAGGCGATGTCATTGCCGCGGGTCAAACGATTCAGATTTCCGGCGATGTGAAAGGCAATGTTCGCGTGGCCGGTCAAAATATTATCCTCATTGGGGAAACTGGGAAAAATGTCACGGCCTTTGGTCAAAACATTACCATAGACGGTACGGTGGGCTGGGGCGTTGTTGCCTACGGCCAATCGATTCGTTTAGATGGAGCTATTGCCAAAGACGTCGACACCGGCGGTGAATCGGTGGCTATTGAAGGCGTAATCGGTGGTAATCTCACGGTGCGCGATGACGAGACAACAAATAGACAGGATGGTTCCGATACGCGCATTTTTGATACCGCAACCGTTGGCGGCGATCTTTTGTACTACGGCGCAAAGCCCACCATCGATAATGAAACCTCTATTGCTGGCGTGATCACGTTTAAGGGTTCGCCTATTGATCAAGCAACCAGAGTTGGTATTGGCGTTGCCGCGCTTACATTTGTTGTTGTCATGAAAGTCATGAGCATCTTAGGCATGATCGTCGTGGGCTTGCTTCTTGTTCGCTTCCTACGAAGTGATGTGTTGACGGTTGTTCAAGAAGTCATTGCCCACCCTACGATAAATTTTTTCTGGGGTATTATTGTGCTGATTGTCACCCCGGTGGCGCTGGTTATTCTTGGATTAACACTCATTGGCCTTCCGCTCGCTCTCTTTGGCGGCGTTATGTATGCGGTACTTCTTTACGTTGCGAAGGTGTTTATTGGTATAACCGCCGGAGTCAAAATAGTGGAAGGTTTGTCTAAAACAAAAGCCGAGGGTAATCGTCTGTATTGGGCAGTAGCTCTTGGGCTACTGGTCATGAATGTATTGCTACTGATTCCCTTCATCGGCGCATTCATTTGGTTCTTATGCCTCTTGGAAGTCTTGGGCGCGCTTTCTGTTGTGATTAAAAAACGTCTGGCGAGGAACAAATTCTAAACGCGCATGCGCTATATTACCGACTTCCATTTGCACACCAAATACTCGCGGGCGACGAGCAAAAATTTAGATGTCCGAGAACTCACCAAATGGGGTCATCTAAAAGGCCTGCACATTTTAGGGAGCTCGGATTTTACGCATCCTAAATGGTTTGCCGAGCTTTCGGAAATGCTCGTAGAGTCGGCCGACGGGTTATACCAATTAAAAAAAGAACACTTTCACAAAGACGATTTGCCCTTATCGGTTACCGGCCGCCCGTTTTACCTTTTGCTCACCAGCGAGTTGAGTTGCATTTACCGGAAAAACGATCAAACCCGTCGCATTCATTTGATTATTGCTTTCCCCTCGTTAGAACATGTCGCCGCGTTTAATAAAAAGTTAATGGCCAAAGGCGCAAAGTTAGCTGGCGATGGCCGACCCATTCTAGGCATGGACGCCAAAGACGTATTAGTAATGGCGTTAGAAGTTTGTGATCGTGCGTTAGTCATTCCGGCGCATGCGTGGACTCCATGGTTTGCCATTTTCGGATCCAAATCTGGTTTCAACTCGATTGACGAATGTTTTGACGAATTATCCCCCCACATCTTTGCTGTAGAAACAGGGTTATCTAGCGACCCGCCCATGAACTGGCGCATGGCGGACATGCAGACACGGTTTGTGGTGTCGAATTCTGATGCGCATTCCGGACCCAAAATGGGACGCGAGGCGAATGTGTTTGACATGGAAAAGCCCAGCTACACCGGCATATATGATGCGCTCAAAAACCGCGATAACAAAACGTTTATCGAAACTCTGGAGTTTTACCCGGAAGAAGGAAAATACCATTACGATGGTCATGCGCGCTGTGGCGTATCTTTGCACCCGGACCAAACCAAAAAATTAAAAGGCTTATGCCCTAAATGCCATTTGCCGCTTACGGTGGGTGTACTAAGCCAGGTGGAAAAAATGGCGGCCTACCCTAAAGGCCACACACCGGAAGGTGCGCCAAACCACCGATATATTGTTCCGTTGCCGGAAATTTTATCCGAAATTCACGGCAGGGGTTGGCAAACCCAAACCGTGCAAAAAACCTACATGGACATGATCAAAAATGGCGGCGATGAATTTACCATTTTGTTAGACACCCCAATTAAAGAAATTGAACAATTCGCCGGCGAACAAATCGCAACAGCAATCGACAAAATGCGCCGCGGCGATCTTTTTATCGAACCCGGGTATGACGGCGTGTATGGCGTGGTGAAAATTTTCAAACCCGGAGAGTTAGGAAAACTCCAACCCAAGCAACAGAGCTTACTTTAAAGATATTTATTAAACTGTCGTTCCCACAGAAATCTTTTGTGCTTCGCAGTATTCTGTGTACCGATCACGGCAGCACGCCTCATCGCGGTTTTCGAAAACAAAGCCCAAGGCAGAGACTGCATTTTTTGCTTAAAGCTTTTAGCATCCTCTACCCGGAGTCGCAGTTGAATATCTTTTTCCATATTATTGACCAAAAGCTCGGTTCTTTGTAGTATAGCATAGCACGGAAGAGTGGGTGAGCGGCTGAAACCGCGGCTCTCGAAAAGCCGTAGGCCCGTAAGGGTCTCGTGAGTTCGAATCTCACCTCTTCCGCTCGCGTTCATCATCGCTTCTGTTCCGCGTCCCCCGATGAACATCGGGGTTCGCTTCACATGCGCGATGTGCCCGCTCTCCCCACAAAGGAGTTCTCGTCCCGACGTTCGTCGGGACGAGAACTCCTTTGTGGGGTATGAGTTAAAAAACACCATGTTTACATGGCTCTATTTTTTGTATATGCTAAGGAAGGGATGAACGAAACTAAATTAAGAAATGCTACGCTCGTATTCTTGATAAAAAAATCTCAAAACGAGATAACGGATATTTGTCTTGCAATGAAAAAACGCGGTTTTGGTATTAATAGATGGAATGGCGCCGGAGGTAAAGTTGATGAGAAAAATGAAACGATCGAGGAAGCGGCCAAAAGAGAAACAAAGGAGGAGATTAATGTTTCAGTAAAAAAATTAAATAAAATTGCCGAACTATCTTTTTATTTCCACCACAACCCCGCATGGAATCAAATGGTTCATGTTTATTTTGCTGAAAAATGGGACGGCGAACCCAAAGAGAGCGAGGAAATGAGTCCAAGATGGTTTTCAATACATGAGATTCCTTTTGAAGAAATGTGGCCAGATGATATTTTTTGGTTACCAGGGGTCATAAAAGGCAATGTACTAAAAGCGGTGTTTACGTTCGGAGAAAAAGATCTCATCTTGGACAAGAAAGTAGACATTATTAATGAGTTATGAATGGTAAAAAAATTCCGAGGTTTAGATGTATTGAAAATTAAAAAACATTTACCGCCAACGCGTACCTTTTGACTCTTCCATGGAGTGATGCGATAATAGATGCAAGCTCATCTGTACGAACAACCCCTTCATAAAAGAGTTCCACATATTCTTTAACAAGACAACTATGAACAACATACTAAAAATCGCAGGGTGCGGATTGTTGATTTCCGCCTTTTTCTTTCTTGGTCCCAGAACCGCGAGCGCCGCTGAAATCTATGTTGACGCAAACGCGCCGCTTGGTGGAGATGGAACGCCTGAATCCCCGCTTTCAACACTCAACGAATCGTTAGCGTTAATTGTCCCGGGCGAAGCCAACACCATCTACGCGGTCGGCACATTTGCCGAGGAAACGCGCATCACTCAAGCACACGAAGGAAAAAGTGAAGAGACGCGAACGGTTTTTCAACCATGGCCCGGAGGCGAGCGACCGGTTATTGATGCTAGAAACGGAGATCGTTTTGGCAAACCCATCTATAATGTTTTTTACATTAACAACGCCGATTATGTGACAGTCAAAGGATTCGAAATCGTTGGAGGTCTCGCGACAGATATTTGGTTTGACAATGGGTCCTCGTACGGAGTTGCGGAAGAAAACACCACATGGGGCGCGGGAATAAAAGGCATTTGTTTTCGCAATGCGCCGTACGGAAAAATCCTGAACAACATTTCGTACAATAACGGAGAGCATGGCATTGTGGTTCCCGAGGTATCAGACTCTTCTATTGTTGAAGGAAACACCGTGTACGGCAACGGCGTTTCTGGAATAAATGTCAGTCCAGCGGCAAGCAACGTCATTGTGCGTGGTAATACGACCTATGGGAATAACACGCGACACGTCCAATATGATGGCGGCGGGATCGTTGTTGTTGGACAGCCCGGCGCAAACGGCGCTTTGATCGAAGATAATAATTTGGTTGATGAAGTCACCGCGATAACAGTCGGTCCTCGCGGAAATGTTGTTGTTGCGCGAAATCGGATTGCAAATTCGGAAGACACGCCCTTGAATCTTCGAGAGATAAAAAATAGTTCGATCGTCGGCAATCAACTGGAAAATAACAACAATGGGGTATCACTGGAACGCTCCGAAGGAATTATCATAGATGGAAATACAGTCACGGGAACATTGTATCGTCCGGCCATCTCTTTGAACTTCACAAAACAAGTCGAGTTGAAAAATAATGTTCTCCATCACAACAGTCTAACGGGCATAGGATTGCGCGGCGCGGATGATATTAACATTACCAACAACACGATTCTTGCCCACGCCGCAGGATTATCCATTGACGGAGCCGGAGAAGTCGAGGATCCAAGAATCACAATCTCCAATAACAGTTTCGATGAGAATCCGACAGTCTATTCCATTCTGCTCACGAGTCTTCAAAAAGTGCGAGCGGATTATAACACTTATTCAAATTATAATTCTTATGTTGCCGGCAAACCCTGGACACCAGAATGGGTTTGTGCGCGAACAGGGCAGGAGTGTCATTCTGGGAACGGATCTGACGTTTCTGGGGGAATCGCATGGAAAATAAAAGAGGAGCTTCTTGCTTTATCGCATCACAATGATACGATGCTAGGGTGGAAATCATACGACAATGCTCGATATTACCCAAAAAATTGATTTATGAATAAAAATATGCGCGGAAAAATCGCTTTAGGAAAATACGAACATTACAAAGGAAAACGCTATGAGGTTATTGGTATTGCAAAGCACAGCGAAACTTTGGAAGAGTTGGTTCTTTACCGCGCTTTGTATGGCGAACATGATTTATGGGTCAGGCCATTGAAAATGTTCTTGGAAGAAGTGGAAATTGGAGGCAAAAAGATACCACGATTCAAACTTATTAAAAACTAGAGCTCATCTCAAAAATAGCTTTTTAGCGATTTCAGATGACTGTTGAACCGAAACGCGTGAAGGATGAGGAGGAATATTGGCTAATATTTTGACGAGTCCTAAACGCGTTGCAGGCTAACAGGCGCTGAAATCGGCAAAAGATTATTTTTGAGATGAGCTCAAGGCCTGTCCATCTTTTATAGCGGATTTTGTGTCTTCGTGATACAATAATAATGACTTTATTACTAATTTTTTTTATGAACTGGAAAAAGCTCCTTTTGCCGCCGGTGGCCATTTACGCGGTGATCTTTTTATTTATTTCAGCGTTGATTGGCGCAGACATGGACGCGGATGCATCATGGGTATGGGTCGTCAATCTACTTATCACCATCGTGGGGTTATACCTTGCAACCAATTACGCCAAACCCAGCACGCGCCAAGACGGATTAAAATATGGCGTTGCGTGGCTGGTGGTTTTTGTTGTTCTTGATCTCATTTTAACCGCGCCGTTTGCCGGATGGGACTACTTCAGCGATTGGAAATCCTACGTGCCATACGCCCTCACGCTTCTCGTCCCCGCTATTCTTGCTGGAGGGAAGAAGGCGTAGGTTCTTGATCCACAGCAAAGGAAAACGCATTTTTTGCCATATTTTTTTTCGTATAGTTTTCCTATACTTGCATAGTTTTGCATAGTCTGATATAATATATGCATAGTTTCATACCTCTCAACCAAACCCCATTATGAACAGAAAGTTGATCAAAATCCGTGATGCGGCAATCATGCTGAATGTTTCGATTGATACCTTGCGGCGGTGGGATCGAGAGGGAAAACTCAAGTCTATCCGACTTACTCCCACAGGGCATCGCTATTATGACCTTCGAGACCTCACCCTCATTTCAAGCAATCTTTTCGAAAGCGCAAAACGCTGGGTTATGGCACCCGACCCACAAGAGCCGGAGGAAATGTTCTATTGTCCAGACAGCCCAACATTTCAAGCTCGACTGCATGGACTTGAAAAAGAACTACAAATCGTTCTTGAACTTACCCAAGAGTATTCCTTGATCACTTCCGTTGCAGGAGAAATTGGAAACAACTCTTTTGATCACAACCTTGGTTCATGGCCCGACATCCGAGGAATCTATTTTGGATATGATGTCAAAAGGCGGCAGGTTGTGTTGGCTGATCGCGGACAAGGAATCTTAACGACGCTACACCGCGTTCGACCTGATCTTGCAAACGATGAACAAGCGCTTTTTGTAGCATTTACTGAAACCATCACGGGCCGCGCGCCCGAGGGACGTGGCAATGGACTCAAATATGTACGAGCTGTTGTCACCGATCCCACCAAGTCTATGCGGATGAAATTGTTTTTCCAAACTGGCGCGGCGATGCTCAATCTTCAAAATGGCGATACCGCCGTTCATGTGACCGCCGCGGATGTTTCATTCCGTGGATGTTTAACCTGGATTACTTTTTAACACCATCGTTATGACGATTGAACTAAAAAAATTTGGTACAACATTAACTTCTCGACAGGCTGGGAAAGAAGCCTTATTAGCATACGAACCGATTTTGAAAAACATCGGGTCAAATGAAACGGTGATCATAGATTTTGACGGCGTCAATACATTCTCGCCCTCATTGGGCGATAAATTCTTAGTTCCGTTACTCGAACGATTTGGAAAAGGGATGTCGCTAAAAAAAAGCGATAACCTTTCGGTCAAGGCAACGCTTAAAATCCTCGAAGAAACCCGTGGCATTCATTTTTCGATTGTACATGGAACAAAGAATAGGCGTTGATTCTAATACATTCACCTATTTGGCGAATGCAATGGCAATAGGGTATGACCCTGAAAAAGATTCACCCCAACTACGCGAAGAAAAAATTGCAATGCTAAGAATTCTACTTTACATTGGTAACATCCTTGTGGTTCCCACGATCGAAGAGGAGTATAGGAAAGTCAGAGACGAAGAAAAATTGAAGGAATTAGAAAGGTTGCATACCATCTTTCTGAGTGACGCATTTCGTCAAAGCCCAGAGGGAGTAAAGCAGATTTGTAATAAATTGAAGCAAGCGCATAAACCCGAAATCGACCGTAAAATTTATGCAGAATGTGTCGTGAACAATATAGATATTCTATTGACTTACGATGCAGACTTTCTGAATCATCTCGCTACCACACAATACAAAACCATATTGCAGAAGCCCTCGGAATTTTGGCTCAACCAAAATATTCCAAAAGACACGCTTCCAAAAAGTTCACCTCATCCGTCAAATCCTCTGTCTCGACAAACATTCTGGAGGTGGGAGACTGGCACCGTATAACAATGAACTCTTAGACAAGCAAGACTCCGCTTTAGCAGGAACGGTTTGTGTGATTGACAGACGAGAGCGTTAAAAATATAATAAGCGTATTACTGTTTAGCAAGGAGGTCATGATTGAACTAAAAAACGTCTCCAAGGTCTACGAACTAGGAGGCGAGAAAATTTACGCGCTCAATAGTGTCAACTTAACCATTAGCAATGGTGAGTTCCTTGCTGTTGTGGGCCCATCTGGCTCTGGAAAATCCACGCTTGCCAATATTATTGGCGGTCTAGATGTGCCAGACAAAGGGCAAGTTTTGATTGACGAAGAAGATATTGCGCAAGTGAGCGATAAAAAACTTTCGCATTTCCGCAATAAGAAAGTTGGGTTTATTTTTCAATCGTTTAACCTGCAACCCACGTTTACGGCTCTAGAAAATGTCATGATCCCGAAAAAAAAAAAAAAAATGGGTGGAGCGGATCGGAAAAAACGGGCCATAGAATGCCTAAAGGTTGTGGACTTGGGCGACCGCATGAAGCACCGCCCTAATCAGCTTTCGGGCGGGCAGCGCCAACGCGTGTGTATTGCCCGGGCGCTTGCCAACAACCCAGAAATTATTATTGCCGACGAACCCACGGGCAATCTGGATTCGGTCAAAGGCGCAGAAATTGTCGCCCTCTTAAAACAACTCAACAAAAAGAATGGCATTACCCTTATTGTTATCACCCATGACGCGACTGTGGCACGCCAAGCCGGCAAAGTGCTTCTTATTAAGGATGGTAAAATTACCCGCCGATCGTCCGTATGAAATTTTTTGATTACATTAAGCTGGCTTTTAAAAATCTTTCGCGGCAAAAATCGCGAACCATCTTAACTATTTCCGCTATCACCGTGGGCTCGCTTTCGGTTATTTTAATGGTTTCACTACTTACGGGAATTCGCACATCGCTGATTGATATGTTCAATTCACTGGACGCATTTTCGCTCGTCACGGTAACACCCGACCCGGACGCAATGGACGGCGGCGGTAGTCTCATTACGAGCGGGAATGGAAACGTTTCTTCCGATGCAAAAAAACTCGATGACGCAGCGCTCAAAACCTTGCGCACACTTCCGAATGTGATTGACGCCACGGCAATTGGCGGCGGAATCTGGATGGATCACATGAAGCTCGAAGGTGAAACAAAAAAAACATGGCCCAACCTTATTGCCTACGAGCCAGAAACAAAAGTTTTCCAGATGCCGCTCAAGGCCGGCCGTAAATTGACGAACGCAGACATGGACAAAATTGTTATCGGCTCGCGCATCGTCAAAATGTACGGATATGAAGATCGCCCCGAAGACCTTCTTGGAAAAAACATTGTTTTTACAATGAAGCGCGGCGGCAGCGCACCGGATTGGGGCGAACTTCCCCCCAAGCCCCCAGTGAACGCCGACAAAGAATGGTGGGAAGCACAACAAGACAAAGAAACGCTCATCACTGCTGAAATTGTGGGCGTTGCCGAAAGCAGTACGTTTGACGATAGTTTGAACTACATCAACATTGCGTGGGCAAAAAAACTCATGACGAATGTGCGATGGGAATGGGACGACAGCGCACGAAAGGAATGCGAAGACGAACAACGATTTGGTCGGCAAGAGAGTTGCGACAATCTTGCGGTCTTTACTCTTATCAAAGACGATGAGTACACAAAAAACGGCTACGGATCCGTGATTTTAAAAGTGGACGATCCGAAGAATCTTACAACCGTCGCCGCGTCCATTACGGCAATGGGGTATGGCGTTTCTACAGCCGAGGAGTTAGTGGAAGAAATGGACCGGGTATTTTTGGGCATTGGTGTTGTGCTCGGCATTATCGGCGGCATTGCATTATTTGTTGCGGCGATTGGCATCATCAACACGATGGTCATGGCCACGTACGAACGCATCCGTGAAATTGGCGTGATGCGCGCTTGCGGTGCCACGCGCGCAACCATTCGACATCTTTTTACATTTGAAGCCGCGCTTCTCGGATTCTTAGGCGGGGTGTTCGGATTGATCTTGAGTATTGTGATTGGTAAAGTCGGAACCAAAATTGTTGATAAATATGCGGGCGATATTCCGGTGCCGATTGATCAAATTGCCCAATTTCCGTGGTGGCTTATTGTTGGGGTCTTGGCATTCACCACATTGATTGGCGTGTTCTCTGGTCTATACCCGGCTGTCCGCGCCGCGCGCCTCAACCCGGTCGACGCCCTGCGGTACGAATAAATAGATTCGCCAAAATAAGATTTTTAAAGACACGGCTAGACGGCCGCGGTTTTTTGGTATAGGATAGCGGCACTTCTCTCTTCGCTTGCAATTTGAAAATTCCGCATTGACGCGGAATAGGGGGTGACCCGTGTCGCGCATGCTTCTTCTCGCCGCGATTTTGGTTTTTGGTTTTTTGCAGACGCGCCTTTTTGTGGCGCATGACACACCGTCGGTTTTCCGAGACTTTGATGGTATCAATTATCTGAAGTCCGCGGAAACCGGCGAGCAGAACCCGGCGCATGGACCGGGTTACCCGGCCGCGATCCGTCTGGTGTCTGCCTGCGGGTTCGACACCTATTCCGCGGCCAAGCTCGTCTCACGGGCATCCGGAGCGCTCATGCTCGTTGCGCTCTGGGTCGTCTTTAGGACGACGGTTGGCCCGGGACTCGCGGGCGTCAGCGCGCTACTCGTCGCCGTGTCCCCCATATTCATCCAACGGGGACACGAAATAATGTCGGACACGCTGGCAGGAGCAATGCTCTGGGTTGCTCTCGCGCTCGCGGTGACGCCGACAAAGAAGCCGTGGACGGCCTTCGCAATGAGCGGCATGATCGGCGTCGCGATCGGGATTGCGTATCTCACACGGTACGCGTTCCTCGTCGCGCTCGTCATTCCGCTGTTTCTTCTCGTGGCCGGGAAGGGTCCGTGGCCACGACGCTGGACGCAGGCGGTCGTCACGCTTGCCGGCTTTTTGATCATTGCCGGCCCGCGGCTGTTCGTTGTCGCAACCTCGCCGGAACAACTCTTTGGAGAAAACCACGGCAACGTGGCGTTCAAAGTGCTGACCGACGGAGTGGACATGTTTGACTATGACACGTTCTATAGTCGCATGTCGGGGATCAACAGCCTCTTCGACATCGTCCGCGCCGAGCCTGCGAAGTTCTTCGCCAACTGGGCACAGAACTTCGCGCAGGTTCCGAACCTGCTCACCATGTACTTCCCGCTCCAGCAGATGTCCACGAGGCAGTTTCCGTTGTCCGGAGCGCTGATGTTAATCGGCATCCCCCTCGTGTGCTGGAAGTGGGATCGGCGGCGGACGCTCGTCGCCGTCACCCTCGTTCTGTACATGGCCGTGGTGGGCACGGCCTGGTTCGACAATAGAATTTTGTTGCCCGCGCTTCCGGTCGTCGCGCTTTTGATGGCGGCCGGTATCGCGACACTGGTCTTGGCCGTGACCTGCTGGGCGAGGAACTGGAGAAAGATTCAATACCTCCAGTGGCCGCTCGCGTTGGTCGCAGTCGCGCTTGCCCTCTATTGGCTGACCCCGTCAATCAAGCAGATGGTCAGCTACTTAGAGGAGAGCCGCCAGGAATACGAACTGGCGGTGGCGTGGTTGCGGGACAACGGTGCGGGAGCGGGCGTGCCCATTGCCTGCGAGGAGCAGGTACTGGCCACAAGCGCTCACCCGCGAGCCCGGGCGCTGGGCTTGCGGAACTATCACGGCCGCGGCGACGCTTTGGCGCGGGACGTTCAGGGCGGGTTTCTTGTCCTGGACAGCCGCGCGGCATGGCGCGACCCGCAACTGGTCCGGTACTTCCGCTGGATGGGCGGGAAGCCCCCGCCGAACATGCGGGAAATGTACCGAATCGAAGAAGGCCACGGCGTCGTGATTTACGCCGTCGGCCGGTAAGAAGAGAGAAGTCGGGTCATGCACACATGGCCCGTCTTCTCTTACTTAGATTGTCCAACACATTCTTGTGAGTAATTATTTTAAAATCATTGTAAGAATATTAATTTAACAGATTTTAAAATCATTGTAAGAATATTAATTTAACAGATTCTATTTTTATTCATACTGAACACATAAGTGGGTTTTCTGCATAATAGAAAAGGCGAGGGAGCGCGGCCGAGACTTTTAGCGTTGCTCCCTTTTTGCCTCCTTTCATCAGAAAGTCATCTTCACCGCGACTTGCGTCGCGTTCTGACACACCGTCCCCCAAAGGATGAACGGCGTTCTTGGAATTGGAACCTCGAGGTACGGCCCCGCACCCAAATAGTTGTCATACCAGAGACCGACATGCGTCGGCCCCCGTTGGTAGCGGCCGACGGCCTTCTTAAATGGGCCGCTCCCGCCGTTTTCGTAGACCCCGAGGAGTAACCAGGGGCTACTCCCCACCCAGACGAAGCTGCCGAACCGCCCGGTTCGCGGCGCCTGCTCGAGGCCCAGGGCTACTCCGACCTGAAGCCAGCCCAAGCTTAATGTCGGGCCGCCGTACGCCTGCGCGTAAGGGGCTCCGACCTGGCTCCACGCGTACCACCCCAGAGGGCGGTAGACAGAGTCGGCCAGAGAGACAGCCAGGAAGGGCGCGTTGTCGCCAGCAGCAACGACGTTACGCTCTTCAACGAACCCGCCCGCAAAAGCCGGGCGGACGACGAGAAGCACGAACAGGAGAATCTTGGCCAGACTCATCTTTGTTCCTTTGCCGTAACATGTCTGTCGTCGGATTTCGACGACAATATAACCTATCATTCTTTTAATCCTTTTGTCAATATCCCAAAAAAATCGCTCAAAGCTCTTGCGAAAAACACATAAAACCGCTAGGCTAGGCATATGAACACCTCCCTTCTCGATCAATTGCAAGAACTCCACATTCCATTGAATGAATCTAAAGTCTATCTTGCTCTAACGTCGCTTGGCGGATCACCAGCCGGTGACATTATTAAAAAAACGCGTTTGCATCGCGCTGTTGTTTACGAATCTCTGGATCGCTTGATTGAAAAAAAATTGGTCTGGAAGTTAACCAAAAACCACGTCGCGTTTTTTCAACCCGCCGACCCCGCGCGTTTATTGCAACGATCACAAAATGAATTAACTCTTGCTCGTACTGTTGCTTCTGCTCTCAAACGATCGGTGAATCCCAGCTTTCCAGAAATCATGGTTTACGAAGGCCTGGAATCCTATCGTCGTTTTTGGCTAGACGCCACATCTCGTCTTCCTATTGGCGCAACGGATTATGTGGCCGGCTCTATCGGCACGCTCTGGCATACCTACATGGGCAACGACGCAGAGAAGCTGTTAAAAATTCGCATCAAACGAAAAATAAAATGGAAAATGATCCTTTTTGCTCATGACAAACCGGATCTTCATTTACTTAAACGCTACCCCCGTTTACATGAGTATCGATTGATTGAAAAAGAAGTTTCGCGAGACGGAAATTTCAATGTCATGGGAAAAGAAACCGTGCTTTTGCACTCGGCCACAGAACCCATGATCATTGAAGTCAAAAACAAAAGTCTCGTGAATGTCTTTCAACAGCTTTTTGATATTCTTTGGGAATCGGGACATAAAATTTCTTTATGAATCCATCTTCTTCTAACCAACAAAACACCCAAGGCTTTATGGGCTTAGGCATTGCGCCAGACTTATTAGAAACTCTGCGGCGATTAGGGTTTACCGAACCCACGCCCATTCAAAAGCAGGCTATCCCCATTGCGCTTCAGGGCAAAGATGTTATGGGCATTGCGCAAACCGGCACCGGCAAAACTCTGGCTTTTAGTATTCCTATGTTGCAACGTATGCACCAAGTGAAAGGCCGGGGCTTGGTGATTTTGCCCACACGTGAGCTTGCGGCGCAAGTTTCCGAAACTTTGCAAAAAATCGGTTCGCGGCACGGATTGCGCACCGCCATGCTTATTGGCGGCATGTCCATGCGCCCACAAATGAGCGCATTGGCAAAAAACCCGCATGTGATTATTGCCACACCCGGCCGCCTGAACGATCACTTGCAACAGCGCACCGTCAAATTAGACACCACGCGAATTGTGGTGTTAGACGAAGCTGACCGCATGCTCGACATGGGTTTTGCTCCGCAAATTAAAAGAATTTTTGTGGGCCTTCCTAAGGAACGCCAGACTTTGCTTTTTTCTGCGACCATGCCCAAAGAGATTATGCGCATGGCAACGGCCTATATGAAGTTGCCCATTCGTATAGAAGTCGCGCCCACCGGCACCACGGCCGAAAAGGTGACGCAAGAAATCTTTGTTATTTCCAAAGACGAAAAAATCCGACTGACAGAAAAACTTTTAGAACAATACCACGGCACCACACTGATTTTTACACGCACAAAACATGGGGCAAAAAAACTGACGCAAGCGATTCGCTCGCTTGGCCATACGGCGGCGGAACTGCATTCGAACCGGTCGCTCAATCAACGCAAAGAAGCGCTCGCGGGTTTTAAATCCGGAAAGTACCGCGTTCTTATCGCAACCGACATTGCCTCTCGCGGCATTGACGTGACAGGCATTGAGCTGGTCATGAACTTTGATCTTCCCACCAACACCGAAGATTATGTTCACCGTATTGGCCGCACCGCCCGGGCCGGCGCCGGCGGGCATGCTATTTCTTTTGCCACACCGGACCAACGCGGAGAAGTGCGCGACATTGAACGGTTGGTACGGAAAAACTTGCCCATTTCCCGCACACCGGAACTTCCACCGGCACGCGCTAACCAACCCACGATCAACGAGCGCGACAATACGCGATTCTACGGCCGCCCAAGACAACAAAGCCGACCCTTTGGCAATCGCGGCGGCGCGCGCAATCGTCAACAACATCGAAGATCAAGATAGCAGACTCGTCCCTCAATACCATTTCTACTGCAATTACCAACTTTTGGTCAAAATCGTTTCAAAATCTTTCCGCTTAGCCTACGGCTAAACATCAAAATTTATTCAACAATTTTGCCTCAAAATTAGGCAATTTCGCTACGAAAGCGCATTAAGGGACGAGTCTATGAACACAACTCTCTCACAAATTCATGATTGGCTCGAGAAGAATGGTGAGGCCAGGTTTCGTTTTCAGCAAATTCAGCAAGCGTGGTACGCTAAAAAGGCGTGGCACGATGTTTTGGTTTTACCCAAAACGTTACGCGAAGATGCTGCAAAAAAATTTCCGTGGATGAGTGTTGCGGAAGACAACGTTTTTGCATCGGCAAGCGATGGCACCGAGAAGGCATTACTGAAACTTTCCGATGACCAACGTATTGAAACGGTTCTCATGCCCAATGCGCGCGATAAATGGACGGTGTGTATTTCTTCGCAAGTGGGGTGCGGTATGGGGTGTACCTTTTGTGCAACTGGCACCATGGGGTTTAAACGTGATCTTTCGATTGATGAAATTGTGGATCAGGTGCGATTTTGGAAATTTCGCAACCCAACGCACATTATCTCCAATATTGTTTTCATGGGCATGGGCGAACCGTTGGCAAACTACGATTGCGTGGTTGCGGCGGCAAAAATTTTTAATGAACATCTGCACATTGGCGTAACACGCATCACTATTTCGACCGTGGGTTTTCGGCCCGGCTTAAAGCGCCTGTTAGAAGATAAAAATTTTCCGAAAGTTCGATTGGCCTTTTCGTTACACGCAGGCACCGATGCCACGCGCGAAAAAATTGTTCCGTCCCATCGCGGATACAGCATGAAAGAAATTGTCGAGTGGGCAAAAAAATATGTTGAACTTCAGGGCAATCGCCGACATTATTTAACGCTAGAATACGTTATGCTGTGGGATGTTAACGACATGCCCAGCGAAGCCTTGGCATTGGCAAAACTTTTTGCGCCGATTAAGCATCGTGTTAAATTGAATTTGATTCCCTGGAACCCCACAACCGCGCCGCTGAAAGCATCATCCGAAGACCGGCTTGAGCGTTTCCAAAAAATTGTTGAATCTGCCGGCATTCCCACAACGATTCGTTACTCCAAGGGATTAGACATTGCCGCGGCCTGCGGACAATTAGCAACCAAGACAAAAGCGTAAAATCAACTTGCGCTTCTGTGTTGCCTCGCTTACCATTCAAAGAATTAAATCTTACGCTTATGACAAAAAAAGCGACATTTGCTCTGGGATGCTTCTGGGAGCCGGATGTGAGTTTTTCCAAAATTCCCGGGGTCACGAAAACCACGGTCGGCTATACCGGCGGGCACACGGTAAAACCGAGCTATGAACAAGTTTGCTCTAACACCACGGGGCATGCCGAAGCGGTAGAAGTAGAATACGACCCGGAAAAAATCGCGTACGAAAAACTGTTGGAACATTTTTGGACGACCCATGACCCCACCCAACTCAATCGTCAAGGGCCGGATGTGGGTTCGCAATACCGATCGGCGATTTTCTATCATGATGAGGAACAGCGGGAAACCGCGGAGCGCACCAAACACGCATTGATGGACAAAGGCGTTAGCGTGGTCACAGAAATCGTCCCGGCGCAAACCTTTTACCCAGCCGAGGAGTACCATCAAAAATACCTCCTCAAAAATTAACACTCTCTCATCTTCCTATGTTGCGCTCCAAAATGAGTGGGCAAACACTTCGTTTTAGACAAAATTAAATCTGAGCGGTTGTTTTGAGTTTGCTGATTTGCCACATCAACACCGTGTTCATCATGAGAATGATCACGAAAATAATAATCAGCGCATTGCTTCCTAAAAAGATTCCCCCCATAATGGCCACAATCGACGCGCCCATGGTGGTAACAACGTTATCCATGGCAACGCCCATCACCGCATCGCCCAACCGGCCGCGCGGATGCACGGAAAAATTATGAATCACGATCATCTCGCCTAAACAGCCAATAAACCCCGCCAGAACACCGGCAACCACAAACGGAACATGCGTCATTTCTGAAAACACTTCAATAGCCCGAACCATAGCTTCGGCGGCCAGTAAAATAGCGCCACCCGAAAGAAGTAAATTTAACCAAATAAAACCATTGGACCGCGTGCTAAAGTACCGCTCTTCTTCTTCAAGAAGCGGGCTTGGCGATCGACGATTTTTTCGAAAAAAATATAAGGTAAAAACACATAAAAGAAAAATCACAATGCCGGCTGGCCGAATTAACTGGTAAAGGCTCTCACCAAAACCCTCGGGAATTTCTGACACCCGACCAAACATCACCATGCTAATAGCAACAATTGCCGTTAATAATGTTAATGCCACTAAGACGTCCATTGCCGTATCGATTTCTTGATGGCCCAACTTCGTGCGATGCTCTTTCATGGGCGTTAAAAGTCCCCCACTGCGCAATTTTGGAAACATGAAGATTTTTTTGTTTTTGATGTTTGCAAGATTCTGCCGGTAAATACACCACGCCGCATGACCGATGTTGTAAATGTTTGAACCAAAAGTCGTTGCCGCGGCGATGATGGCAAAATTCACGGCTTTCTCGTAATCCGTATCGCGCAGGCTGACACTAATAAACGCCGCCAAGATACCCAAAACCATATCTGGGAACGCGGTGCCAAAAGATTGCAACAACCCGCCGGCAAGTTTTGTGCGCTCCGATAAAATCTCCGTGGTTTCTTCGATGATCTTTGCCGTTCCCCGTAAAACAAAAACCGTGCCGACAATTAAAATGATAGCGACCGAAAGAACGCGTAAGAGAAAATCGGTGTCATCGTGTAAAAATCGCGCAAAGACAAAACTCAATACAATAGCAACGGCGAGCAAAACGACCGTGTGGAGCAATCGATTTTTAAACATAAAGGTTAATGGTAAATAATAATCATTATATCAAAATTCGTCGCGCTGATCAATGCAACGATTTCCGCTCTCTGCTATAATAAAAATGCTAGCCTTAAAAATTGTGATTTTTTTATGCCCGAACGACAGCCTTTCCCAGATATTCCGCGGTATCCCAAGCAAGAAGCTATCCCCGCAGAAGACCTTGCCGAGGAACCCGCAGAACCGCCGCTTGAAGGTGCGCCACACAACGCATTGGAGTCGGTGATTCTTCAAACTCCGGAACTTGCGAAGATGCTCGATGGCTTCCATGATTATAAAACTGCTCCCAATACCAAAAAAGCGCGCGGAATGGCCGAGCAACTTTCGCATAGAATACTTCGCAACCCCAATTATTTACCGCAAGATCTTGATGCGCTAGAGCTTATACGGGAAGCCAAGGGGTACAAAGGCATTGATGAATTTTCCAAAGCGATTGACGAATCCCTGGAGCGAGCGCAGTTTCCCGAATTTCCACCGAAAGCCAAAACTCTGGAACAATGGCTGACCATGAGTGTTGAAAGCGCTGTTTATGGTCCACGGGCAGAAGCCATGATGAAACGCATGGTGGATAGGTGTAAAGACACCGCATCGATTAGCAAATTCTCGTACGAACTTTCCCTTGCAGGTTTAAAAAGTAGCAACCCACATGTTGTCCGCAAAACACTCGAAATTCTTTTTGGGCAAAGCACTATTTTGCCAACGGAATCGGAACAGATGCGGAATCTTGTTCTTGCCAGCTTTGACCCTGACGATGAGATTCTTAAACGAACGCTAGAAATTGACGGCTCATCGACCTTTTTGGCGCATAATCTTGACCCAGAAATCCTTGTTGCGCGCGACAAAAGAAATGATTTTATTGCGGAGTCGCCGGAATTCACAAAAGGGATGCAACAACTTTTAGCTAAAGATCCTGTTCGCATGGATCGATTAATTGAATTTTACGACAGACCCATTACACCAGAAGGTATTGCGGCAATATCCCCGTCTCAAGCGCGAAGAATGAATGAATCCCCCTTTACGCTTATTCTGCAGAATCCCGGCCCCTTGCGAGTTTGATTGAATGAACGCATGACAAGCGAACTGACGCGCCGCGGGGAAAGTAAAGTCAATGTTGCGTTTCCCGGTTACGAGGGGGTATTAGATGCTCAACACGCTGGAAGGACTCTCCTAGAACAAATGCAGGCTCCGTCCCATGAGGCGCCAGCAACAGAAGAACGTTTTTGGAGGACGTTATCCTTACTGGTTCCAGATAGCCTTTCGCCAGAACGCATGCATGACCTTACGGTTCTTAATGGAACGTTGCGCGAAGAAATGAAAAATGCTTCTCGCAGGCTTTTAAGCCCGCGCGGTGATGATGTAGAAATTATCGATGAACAACTGCGCGAACTTGGCTTTCGTTCCGTGTTGTATAAAATGAACCCCAAGAATAAACGCGAAGCCAATATCACTCTGCGAATGGGAGACGGACAGCATGAATTTGTTGCACGGCTAGATGAATATTTTGGTCTGCGAAACAGTGAAACCGGCGAAGCTTTAACGTTAGCCACGCACGGCGCTTTTCTTGAGCATGTCCTGCTAAGCCATATGCATGAAATTCGCTGTGCCGACGGACAAACAGAAACAGGAACAGAAAAAGGACCATCAACCGGTAGAACCGTGGGTGCCCGCCGAGCGCATCGTCGCATATTGGCAGAAGGTTGGAATCCGACAGCTGAACAAATTGCAACGATCCTTCTGGAGTATGACATTGATCTTGTTCGATGGAATCGCGAACGCGAGGCTCGGGGCGAAACACAAAAAGTCACCTATGTGATGGAACGCAAAGGAAGCGATGAACAGCCGACGCCCGTGCATTCACGCCCTGTTTCAGCCACAAAGAAACTACATGAAATTTTGGAAGGTGCGATGCAATAGTCGTCTTCTTTACACTAGCCACGATCCTTCCTATTTGACAAACACTGACGAAAGGTATAAAATGGACATATAAATATCCAATAATATGGACAATAAAGTAATCAAAAGTGAGCGTTTAACAGCAAGTGAAGCAAAGCAGAAATTCGGTGCCGTGATGAATGCCGTGGGCCGTAATACAGAAGTCATTGTAGAAAGTCATGGCGCCCCCAAAGCTGTTGTTCTTTCTTTTGGGACATACACAAACCTTCTTTCTCTTGTTGAAAAATCACAACGCGCTGAAAGCCTTAAACGGCTTCGAGAAATTCGCGATAGTATTCGCAAAGACAATCCTTCTCTTTCTAAGAAAGCTATTGACACGGCGGCAGACGATGTGAGCCGAGAGACTATTCGGCGACTCATCCAGAATCATCGTGTGCGATACGAAGGCTCATAAATGAACGATTCATGAAAGCGCTTCTTGATACGAATATCTTCGTAAGTTACCTTTTAGGAGCAGACGCACGAAGTCCTATTTCCATTATTGTCGAGGCTGGCGTTACGGGAAAGTTTACCATGCTTTTACCGGAGGAACTTATGGATGAGCTTCAAAAAACGCTTCTGAAAAAATCTTTCCTTGCGGCATCTATTCCGCCTCGCCAACTAGATGAATTCTTGACTATCCTTTCTGATGCTTCAGAAATTCTCCCTACCCTAACAGAAGAAATTCCTCTTGCTACGCGCGATCCTAAAGATAATTATCTTTTTGCGTATGCCGTAGCCTACAACGCAGATGCTTTAGTGAGTGGCGATAAAGATCTCTTGTCTTTAAAAAATTTAGCTCGGAAAAAACTTCGTCTGCATATTTACTCTCCACGTGAATTTTTGCAGTTTCTTTAAAATCTTTTTATGAACACCATGCCAAAAACCAACGAGGAGTGGAAAAAGAAATTAACGCCGGAACAGTACAATGTTCTGCGACAAAAGGGTACAGAACCTGCATTCACCGGAAAATATTATGACTCGCACGAAAAAGGCATGTACCAGTGTGCCGCGTGTGGCGCACAACTTTTTTCTTCGGAATACAAATTCGATTCCGGAACCGGATGGCCCAGTTATGATCGCGCACTTCCCGGCGCTGTGGAAATGCGCGAAGACAACTCGCTTGGCATGAAGCGCACCGAGGTTGTCTGCGCCCGCTGTGGTGGGCACTTGGGTCACGTGTTTGACGATGGCCCAAAAAAATCCACGGGTCAGCAGTTTTGCATTAATTCCTGCGCTCTGGATTTGAAAAAAGACGCTTAGGCTCTAAACCAAAATCTTCCGAAAGGTGTTTCGAAAGATTTTTGGTCTTTTCTCTTTTGCGCAAGAGGGAGAAGATAGCGGGGTCAGTGCTATCGAGTTCCAACGAGTTCCGAACTTGGTCAAGTTCGGAACTTGAAACTCTTTTTTTAGACCCTTTGTTTGTTGATGTCAAAAGTCGACTGCGGCGCGAATCCAGGTGACATTCCCACCTTGCGAATGCCACTGGTGTGTGGCAATCAACTTCATGGCGCCGAGCGGCAGGACGATCCGCGGCCCGATGCTCCAATCGTCTGGCGCATCGAGGTAAAACTGATTCTCGGACTCCACACCGAGCTTGAGGCTCGTCGTGACGTCGACGTTCGTGTCAACGTACACGTACGACTGGCCGTTGTCCGGGAAGAGCTGGACGTTCGACCAGAAGTGGATCGGCGCCAGTCGATCGTACGCCGCACGTGCGTCGAGGAGCGCGCGGGCTTCGTGATCGACGACCAGCGCACCGCCCATGCCCTCGACCCACCAACCTTCCGCTGTGAATCGCGGCCCCGCGACAACGACGGTGGGCGAGTTCGGCGTTCCGAGGTTGGGAAGGATCACCCAACCCGCCGTCCCCCACCCTTGCCCTTGCTCCTTCGATGCGCCGTGAAGAAGTAGCTTTGTATTCGTTGTGGTAGCCCGTGCGGAAGACGCAAGCACGAACACCGCAAGAATCGTCAGCAGTTTCATAGTCTTCTCCTTATAGGTTTCCGAACCTCGCGGGCTCGCAACCCATGGTTTCAGTCTTCCGCTGGGCGCAAGAGGAAGGCATCGTCCACCTCTCGCGTGGTTCGCTTACCTGTGCTATCAACAATTTCAACCACGGGGACGAGGGATCTGCCAAAGCCTCTGTCCACTATGTCAATAAGCACACCAACTTCGTTGGTGTCGAGCATACGCACATGCTCTCCAGTAAACATTCTGATTACTTTGCCATTACCATCACCATACTGAAGAGTAAGGATTCTACGCATGACTCCGCCTTTCTGGCCCGAGGGCCATGACCTTTTCCTTTACAAGTTCCGAACCTGTACAGGTTCGGAACTTGTTTAGCCGCAAACCCAGCCGTATTATTCTCAAAACAAATGCGACATAGGATATAATTAGTTGGCGCTT
>CAZRYK010000010.1:11593-26155 GCA_964604315.1 uncultured Gammaproteobacteria bacterium | reverse complement strand
CAGGCCGAGTGGCCTGAAATCTATGGCGTAAAAGCGCCAGAAATTTAACGGTAACACGTTTCGTCGGGGTAGCGGCGCCGAGGGAGAAGTAGCCGAGTCCGCTGGAGACGAGGACTGCTGTGCCCGACAAAGGACAGAAAGCTCATAAAATCTTTACTAGTCCCTCTTCAAGGGAAAAGCTTTTAATAAACGACGAAATTGGCCGGTGACGCGGCGGCGGGTTAAAAAGCGTTCTTTGCGTTGGCGCAATTGCCGCTCCAATTCATCGCGTGCAAGGTCAATACCTTCTTCAATCGTTGAGCTCGACTCTGTTGCTTGCAAATCCTTGCCCGGAACCGTCAAAATGACATGCACATGAAAAACATTTCCTTTTTTATGATGCGTGCCGCGAACAATTTCCACGCGTGTGTTCAAGATATGCACCGCGTATTTATCGAGCGCTTGTAAATGCTCCTCAACGTACCTTTTGACGTCTTCCGATATTTCTTCTCCGTGGATGTAGAATTGAATGTTCATAAATAAGGGATAAGGTATAAGGGACAAGGGATAAGTATTTTAAATAATTTCTTAACCCTTATCCCTTAACCCTTACTACTTACTACAAATGTACCTGAACTCTTCATGCAATTGAATACCAAAATTCACACGGACTTTTTGTTTAATAATCCCCACCATCATTAAAACGTGTTCGGCCGTAGCGTTCCCGGTGTTTAACAAAAAGTTGGCATGCATTTCAGAAATGCGCACGCCGCCCAGTTGAAACCCTTTCATGTGCAACCCTTTGTCAATGAGCGCGCCGGCTCCAATATAATCACTGTCAAAAATATCGCTGTACAAAATAAGGTCCGAAATACCATATTTGGCCGCGTCCGCATAATCTTGTTCGTTTTGCATCAAATGATTTTGAAACATACATCCGCTGTTTGAAAACGGCACGGCTTGGGTCTTGCGTTTAAAGTCCAGAATGCTATCCATTCGCTCTTTGATTTTTTGAGGGTCATCCCGAGTGAGAGTGAATTTGACGCGCAAAACCGTCCACGGTTGTTTTTTGAAAATACTGGAGCGGTACGCAAACGCGCATTCTTCGGCGGAAAGCGCGCGCACAACATTATGTTCATCCAAAATCTCCACTTCGGAAACCGTATCTTTGATTTCCCCAATACGATTCCCGGCGTTCCCCACAATCGCACCGCCAATGTTCCCAGGCACGCCAACGCCCCATTCCATCCCCTTTAATCCATAATCAAAACAGGTCATGGAAACTTTTGCCAAATTGCAATTGGCATCTGCGGTAACCGTTTCGTGATCCACGTCCATTTTTCCTCCACCGGTTTTAATGATCATGCCATTGTAACCTTCATCTGCCACAATCACATTGCTTCCCCCGCCCAACACCACGAACGGAAATTGTTGTTCTTGTGCAACACGCGCCGCAAGAACTAATTCATCATACGAATGCGCCAACACAAAATATTTTGCCGGGCCGCCAACTTTAAACGTGGTATGCTTGCGCATTTCCACGTTTTTTTGTAAACCCGGAATGGCTTCTTTAAGAATTTTATCGATCGTCGCCATAATTTTTTATGAATTCCTCGGCAAAAAGATAAATATCGCCAGCGCCGGCAACAATGAGTGTATCGTTTTCTGTTAGCGATGTGACGAGCTTTTGTTGTAGAGCTGGAAGGTCGGGCGCATATTCAGCATGTAATCCTTGCTTCAATAACGCTTCCACAAGGTCGCGCGCGCTGACATCTTGGTCTTCTGCGGCCTCTCTGCCCGCGACATCATAAATATCCGCAATATAAATGTTGCCCGCGGCGCCGAAACTTTTTGTAAAACCTTCAAATAAATCTTTGGTGCGTCGATGCTGATGGGGTTGAAACACGAACGTTACGCGCTTACCCGGGTCAAAATCTTTGGCACCTTCTAATAATCGCTTCACGGCATCTGGGTGATGCGCGTAATCGGAATAGACATGCGCGCCATTCACTGTGCCGCAAAGCTGAAATCGTCGCCATAACCCTTGATACGCATTAAGACCCTCGGCGATTTTTTCCAGCGGAACCTGATGCGCATACGCACACGCCGTAGCGGCAAGAGCATTTTCAACATTATAATCACCCGGCAAACGCAAGCGTACTGTTATTTTTCCGCGATTGCCACATTGAATGGTTAGCTCTTGAACCCCGGCGCGTTTCACGACATTAGTAGCCCGCACCTCGGATTGCGCATGTGTGCCATAACGGATAATACGCGCCTTCGTGTCCAGAGATAAATTGCGCAATTCTTCGCGATCCTGATTCAATAAAGTCGTGCCGTTTTCTGGAACCGTGTTCGCATAGGTTTCAAAAGCGGCAAGGAGTTGGGGTAAATCTTTATAAAAATCCGTATGCTCGAGTTCCAAATTGGTTAATACAAGGGTGGTAGGTTTTTGCAACATCATGTGCCCGCGCCACTCACACGCTTCCATAATCATGGTGTCGGATTCTCCGAGCCGCGAACTGCGATTGCCCCAAGCTGGCAACATACTGCCCACCATTGCGGTCGGGTCTAGCCCCGCGGTTTCAAAAATTGTTGCAATCATGGCTGTGGTTGTCGATTTTCCATTGGTTCCAGAAATCACAATGCGCTTGGCATATTTTTTAGAAAACTGCGCCAGAGCCTCGGGGTAAATGATGACCGGAATCCCCTTTTTGAGGCTTTCACTAACTTCCGGGTCGGTATCTGGGACAGCTGCGGAGCGAATAACTAATTGAATCGCAGGATCGATATGTTGACTCTGGGATTCTGAAAAAATCGTTACTCCCCGTTGCTTCAGACGGTCCGTAATAAGCGATGGCGCAACATCGGATCCGCTAACAACAACACCGGCGTCGACAAAAAGATCGGCCAATCCCGACAATCCAATGCCTCCAATGCCAATACAATGAATGCGAGTAAGTTTAGTGATGTCGAGCGCTTTTGCCATTATAAATGTTGTCGCAAGAATGATACAAGGTAGAGACTTCCCGTGACCAAGACAGGTTTATTACCCACCGATGCTACCCTATAAGCTTTTAGGGGATCAGAAATTGCTTGAATACGCGCATGGGGTTGAACCTCACGGATAATTTTTTTCAACCGCTCCATGGGTATCATAACATCGTCTGGAACGTCCGTCACTACCCAATGATCAGTCAACTCGCTAAAGGCACGAACCATTCCGCGGATCTCTTTTTTGGGTTTGATCGTCAAAACAATCGTCGGGCGAACTTTTGGTAAAAGCGCTTTCCACGACTTCGAAAGCGCCCGGGCTTTTGCGGGATTATGCGCGCCATCGAATATTAACAGAGGTTTTGTTTTGCGAACTTCAAATCGACCTGGAATATAAGCAGACTTTAACCCTTTACGAATACTTTTCTCATTAATAGGAAAGCCCTTGCTCTGCAAAATCTCGGCCGCAACAATTGCTGTAAGGGCGTTGGATATTTGATATTGCCCGGGCAAACGCAACGAAAGATTATTATAATGTTGTTTTTTAGTTTGCGCGTTAAATAACGTTCCCTTTAAAGTCGCCAACACGATACGAAAAGACGTTTCTTGCGGAATAATAGTTAAGGGTGCGCGCCTTTTTTGCGCAACCGCGCGAATAATTTTTAAAGGAACAGATTTTTCTTCTTGCGTAATTAACGGCACGCCGGGTTTAATAAGTTCGGATTCTTTTCGGGCTGTTTGCGATAATGTGTAACCCAAAACATTACGATGCTCCAAATCCAGATTCGTTAAAATAGAGAGAATGCGCGGGCAAATGGCTGTTGCGTCATACGCCCCACCTAAACCCACCTCTACCACAGCAATGTCTACCTTGGCTTTCGAAAGCGCCAACAATTCCATTGCGGTGATGACTTCAAAAAAACTGGGTTCAAACTTTTCTCGCTTCGCGCGCTTTTCCGCGGCCGCAAGCACGGCATTGCCCACAGAAAGAAAGTCCCCCACGGAAATCCATTTTCCATTTATCTGGCATCGTTCGCGAATATGATCCACATGCGGGGAAAGAATGTGACCGACGCGCAATCCCGAAGCTTTAAGAATGGACGAAAGAAACGTCACTGTGGAGCCTTTGCCCGATGTTCCCCAAACATAAACAATGGGGAATCTTTTTTCTGGATTGCCGACATCATTTAACAGTTTACGAATTGGAGAAAGACTTAAATCTTCTTTGCGCAACAGATGCGTCCTTGCCCGCGGCACGGTGTATAAATATTTTTCCAACGCATTAATACTTCTAAACTGCGGCATAAAATTTACCAAAGTAGTATTACGTTTTTCTTGGGTATCTTCGTAGAAGCGGCCAGCTGGCCGTTCGTCGTCACACATTGGTGCCCTCCGGCGAGTGACTCCTTAACGCCCATCTGACCGCTTCTTTGTTCTGCCTTGGGGATTTGGCTCTCGAGGAGCTCCAGACAAGGTCGCCTAAGGCGACCGAGGGCGAGGTGCGATCCGTCGCTGGAACGGATCGACACCGTATCCGAGAGAGGCGAAGCCACAAGGCAGAAGACTATTGTCGGCTCAAGCGCATGAGATATTCCGCAAAGCGTTGGGCGGCATCGGAGCGGTGTAAGGCATGAATATTTTTAGAAAGTTTCTCCTGCTTGATTTTATTCTCTAGTAAGGCGCGAATCTGCGAAACTAATAATTCCGGTGTCAGACTTTTTTGCGAAAGCGTCATGATGGCATCGCGGCGCACAAAATAAGTAGCGTTTTTTTCTTGATGACTCTCCGGAATGGGTATGACGAGCGACGGTTTCGACAGCGCGGCAAGTTCTGTGAGCGTTCCCATGCCAGCGCGACACACCACTAAATCCGACACAGCAAACGCATGCTTCATTTCATCGGTAAAAAGCTCCATGACGTGGTAACGAGAATACAAACTTTGCGACGTGCCGTCCGACGCCAACACGTCCCCACCTTCATGTTTTTCTTGCAAATGCGGATCTTGAAAAAGATTGCGCCCCTTGCCCGCGCTATGAATCACATTGCACGTTTTTAGCAAAACGGGCAACGATTGGTCTAACGCATGATTCAGCGCAAGAGAACCGGTTCCCCCGCCAATCACCAAGACGGTTGGAAGTGTCACGTCTAAAGAAAAAAGTTTCTCTGCCACGGAGCGGTCCCCCTGCACAATACTTTGACGTACCGGGTTTCCTATCCATTCGGTTTTCTTGCGCGGAAAATCCGACACCGATTCTTCTAAAGCCACAAAAATGTGTTTGGCAAATGGACGCATCAGCCGATTGGCTAGCCCCACATGCACATCTTGCTGGTGAATCACCACTGGAATGCGACGCAGGCGTGCGGCAAACGCCACCGGAACCGCAACGTATGCGCCAGCAGAAACCACGACGCGGGGGCGAATCTGACCCAATAGATCGAACGCGTCTTTGCAACCACGAAAGATTTTGAGCGGATCGGTGATGTTTCGTATGTCAAAATAGCGCCGAAACTTTCCGCTTTCTACGCTGTAAAAAGGGATGCCCATTTCTTCAATAAGTTTTTCTTCCGGGCCATCTTGAGTGCCAATAAACGCCATAGACCGCAAACCTTGTTGTTGAAGGTATTCGGCAACGGCTAACAACGGCGTAACAGGGCCTAACGAACCCCCGCCGGCAAAAACAATATCTGCGTGTTTATCGATTATCGTCTCCATGATCGTTCCATGTGAACCGATGCAAAATGCTTTTCTCCACTCTGTTGACTTCGCGAAACATTCAATACAATGCCAAACCCGGTCAGCAACGTCAAGACCGATGAACTTCCATAACTAATAAGCGGCAACGGCAAACCGGTTAACGGCAACAAGCCCACCATGGCGCCAATATTCACAAACGTTTGAAACGTGACCCACATCATGATGCCCACCACCAGCAAACGGCCAAAAAGATCGGGCGCGTGGCGAGCAATTTTCAACCCGCGCAAAATGAACAACAAAAGCAAAATAATTAACGCGCTGGTAATAATAAAACCGGCTTCTTCGGCTATCACTGCAAAGATGGAATCTCCGATAACTTCGGGAAGATAATTAAATTTTTGCCGTGAATGCCCCAAGCCTAAACCCAGCAAACCGCCAGAACCAATAGCCAGTTTCGCTTGATTAATGTGATACCCAATACCTTGCGGGTCAAGGTCGGGATTCAAAAAAACCGTAAATCGCGAAAACCGCGCCGCCGATGTGCGGATCAACAAGAAAAAAAGAACGCCTGCGCCAACGGTGACCGCTGCCAAATGTTTTACCCGTCCGCCCGCCACAAAATACATAGACAACGCAATGACCGCAATGACCGACAGCGTTCCAAAATCCGGTTGCAACAACATAAGAAATGAAATGATGCCCAATAGAACCATAAACGGAATAAAGCCCGCTTCCAACTCGCTGACTTGTTTGTACCGATCTTGATTCGTCAGCCACGATGCTAAATAGAGAATAAAGGTAAGTTTTGCAAGTTCGGCCGGTTGAAAAAAGAACACGCCAAAATTGATCCAGCTGTTAGAGCCGCCATAAGAAAATCCGACGCCCGGAATAAGAACCGTAACAAGCAAAGCGATAGTTAATATCATGGCCGGCACCGCGTACGACCGCCACTTATGGTAATCGATGCGCGACACAATAAACATTGCCACAAGCCCCAGTCCCACGCCAAATTCCAATTGGTGTTTGACGTAAAAATACGGGTCGGAAAATCTTTGCCACGCCAACACCGAGCTTGCGGATGTTAAAATAATAATGCCAATAAGAAGCAGAAGCAAAATCAACATGAAAAACGCGCGGTCTACGTCGGGTAAACGTTTTTTGGATTCGCGCAATTTTGGCCGCAGGAGTCGCTCGTCTTTTTGCTTCATACTATTTTATGCGTTTCACCAATTGAATAAAATCTTTACCTCGTTCGGGCGCATTCGTGTAGTCGTGAAAACTTGTGGCCGCCGGGGAAAGCAAAACCACGTCGCCAGGTTTTAGTTGGGGCGCGGTTTTACGCATGGCTTCCTGAATCGATCGCACACGTTCGCGGCTATTCTTAGGAATCACATCTTCTAATTTTTGTTGCGCGCTCCCGGGTAAAATCCACGCGTAATGAACTTTTTTTGCGTTGGCGCGCAAGGGCTGATACGAAACGCCTTTGTCATTACCCCCGGCGATCCAAAACACCCGACGGTTTGAATACGCTTGCAGTGCCACTGCCGCGGCTTGAGGAATGGTCGACTGTGTATCGTTAACAAATGTGACACCGTTTTTTTCCCGCACCACTTCCATTCTTCCGGGCAAGGGTTCAAAGTGGGTTAATACATAAATAATCGCGCTTGCAGGAACACGAAGCGCGCATGCAATCGCGGTTGCGCAAAGGACGTTATGCAAATGATGCTCTGCTTGCGAATGCAATAGCGAAATTGGTAGTAATTTCTTTTCCAAGTTGTTGAACCGCGTCACAACCCACCCGTTGTCCAAGAAAACGCCATCGTGTTTGGGCAATCGGCGCAAAGAGAACCAGACTTTGCGTGCCGGAATATTCCGAGCCACACTGCGCACCTCTTTTTGATCGTAAAAAAGAACGGCATAATCTGTTGGTTTTTGAAATGCAAAAATCTGTTTCTTAGCCGCATAATACCGCCGCAGGGAAGGGTAAATATCTAAGTGATCCGGATATAAATTTGTCAGGACGGCAATGTGCGGGCTACCGCTTTCTAACGTTAACCCTTCGGTCATAAAACTCGACACTTCTAAAACAATCGGCTGTGTCGCGCGAATGCGTTTCATGTCCCCTAATAAGGAATGCCCAATGTTCCCGCCTAAAACTGGCTTTTTGCCTGCGCGCTCAAGAATAGTAAAGACCATTTTGGAGATGGTGCTTTTTCCGCGCGTGCCCGTGATACCAATCACTTTGTTGCGCAAAAGTTCCATGAGGAGCGTGACATCGGTTTTAATGGGCTTGCCTTTTGCGCGAGCGTATTGCATATAGGGCCCGGTTGCTAAAGGAACCGCCGGATTGCGCATAACTAAATCAGCCCAATCAATGTCGGTTTTACGATGCTCACCTAAAATATATTCCGCGCGAATGCCTTTTAAACGTTGTAATGATGGGCGAAGATCGGCGGCGGTTTTAAGGTCGGTGATCCGGAGTTCGCAATCTTGTTCCGCAAAAAAACGCGCGGCCGTCACCCCGCTCCCTTGCGGATAACTCCCAAGCCCAAAAATCAACACATGCTTGTAAGAAAGATTTTTTTTCATGGGGATATTATAACACAGAAGCCAGCAGTCAGCAGACAGCAGTTAGTAAAATCTTATTTTATTCGTCATATTCTTATTTCTGACGGCTGACAGCTGTCAGCTGATCTCCGGCATTTCACTACTGACAACTGGCGGCTATTGTTGTATAATAACATCATGCCTCTTCTTATTCGCAACAACATTCCGCCGCTTCTTGAAGCGCTAAAAAAACAGAAGGAAGCTGAACGCATTCCGAATGAAGACACCATTCAGGTGAATGTTGTGGTTAGCAAACTTGCAGTGTTTTATGAACGTTTGCGCAACACCGTCGATGCGCAAGAAGAACATTTATTAACCAAAGCGGCGATTGAGCGTGTACTGCGCCGGAAAGTGACAAAGGGGCGCATGGGAAGTCAAATTGCCCGTCCGCTTCTTGTGGAACTTATTCGCGGATCGTATTTGCCGAACGGAAAAATCCCGGAGCGCATTATTCCAGCTATTGAACAAATCGTCAATCGGTACATTCACCTTATTAATCTTGTTTCAAAGGGCAAGACCGAAGACCAAACCGAAGATTTTTTGTCGTGGTCGTTCCACATGATGGCCTGCGAAATTGAAGAAGCGCTTGTGCCGGCGCATTTGCATCATGCTGTCATTCAGCTCATGAAAGAAAGTGTTGGGCGCACGCTAGAATTTGAAGATGTGGTCGATGACACAGAAAAAGATTTGCAAATCTTGCTTGCCGCGCACCGAGCTTTTATGAAATCGGATCGCGCCATGGACGAATATCTGCTGTTAAAACAAATCTCGCCGGAATGGACAAGCCAATCGCCGCAATATGCCGAGGCTATGGCTCCTTATATTGAACGCATCCGTGAACATATTGAAGGGCATATTAGCCATCCGTTGGGCGATCGCCTTCAGCGGGTCATGAAGCGCTATGTCACGATTTTTAATGTTCTAAGGGACGCCATTGTCGCTTCCGAAGATGTAACTCTTACTCTTACTCGTCCCGCGGCTTTAGATGTTGCTGTGGAAGAGCAGTACGACGAGCGACTTTCTAAAAACAATCGTCGGCTTCGCGGCAAGGCCTCGCGCAGTATTGTGTATCTTTTTATGACAAAATTTTTGATTGCGTTGGCGCTAGAAGTTCCGTATGATCTTTTCTTCCATGGTTCCATTCAATACCTTCCCTTAGGCATCAACATTATCTTCCATCCCCTGCTGTTGTTCTTTATTGCCATCTTTATTCGACCGCCGCGCAAAGAAAACAAACAATCCGTCATGAGCGGTGTGCGCGAAGTGGTCTACGATATTCCGTTAAAAGTTTTTCCGGACAGGCTCGCCATTCGTAAGCCCCGCGTATCACCATTGGCGATTATTTACAAAACCGTGTACATTGCGGTTTTCTTGCTGGTTTTTGCGTTTATTCTTTCTTTGCTCAACCGTCTGAACTTCACTGTGCTTTCTATGGTCCTGTTTGTGTTCTTCTTAAGCGTGGTAAGTTTCTTTGGCTTGCGCATTCGTCATACGGCCCGCGAGATTTTAGTCATTCCGCGGCGCGATAACATTATTGCGCTGTTGATTGATTTCTTGACACTTCCTATTTTACAATTAGGACGTTGGGTGTCCAAAAAATTCGGGCAAATCAATGTGTTTGTCTTTATTTTGGACTTTATGATTGAAGCGCCGTTTAAAGCGTTTGTCGAAATGACCGAGGAATGGTTCAGTTTTGTGCGCGAACAACGCGACGCGATAGATTGAGCTCGGAGGGAGAAACCCTTGAATAGGGTTTCTCCCTTCCGACGCTCCTCCGACGAAGCGTCGGAGTCACTGCCTCCCCCTTCCATGGTGTCAAAAAACAGGGAATAAATCCCTGTTTTTTGACGTACAGCTTTTAGTTCTCTAACGAGAAATCTAAATCATTCGACATGGTTGCCAGCTGAACATCTGTCGCAATATTTACACTATCATCAAAGTCTGCGGAAAGACCATCAAGAAGATCGGTAACGCTTTCTGATGAGTCACCGAGCGCCGAAAGGTCTAGTTCGGTGAACGCAATAACATCATCAGCTGTTGTTGCGGCTTTGTTGTCATTCGACGCAATAGTAGAATCGCCAGCAGAATCTTCGTCTTTGGGCGTATCTTCCGGCTGTGTTTCAGTTGAATTATTATTTGTATTCGTATTCACCACGGAATTGTTGTTATTGGCGTTGTTGTTCACGTTACTGTTCGATGCAACCGGCGTTGTATTGGTGAGTGTTTTTGTTATAGTGCGCAACGGTTTGCTGACTTGGCTTATTGCGCCTTTACCGGAATTGGGCAGAAATACCGTCACCACCCCAACAATCAAAACCAAAGCCGCAAACCCCACGCCTGCAAAACGAAACACAGAAACCCACGACCATGTTGGTAGAGATCCTTCTTCCACCACCTCGTCTTGCGCCGCGGGAAGATGTTGCCGCACACGTTCAATGAACTCGCGTTGGGGTTCCGGAGCCGTATGGGTTTGTTGGTAAAATAATCGCGCCAACGATAACACCTGTTGCAATTCCTCATCAGCTTCAGCCGTCAAATTAAATTTTTCGCCCTTCTCCAGCGATTCAATATATGCCTCAAGAAGTTCACTATAATCTTGTTCTTTTTCCATATTGGGGTTATTACTCGCCATAGAGCTGTTCAGCAATCGCTGTGGCTTTTCTTAAAGCGCGATACTGAATGACCTTAATATTATTTTCGGTTTTATCCATTTCTCTTGCGGTTTCTTTAAGGGTGTAATTCAATAAAAAACGGCATTCCAAAACTTTGCGGTAATTTTCCGGTAAGAGCTTAAGAATACCCTCAACTTTGTCTTGTTTGACGAGTTGATCCTGACCGTCTTCCTCGACGTCTTCGGCCAACTTCATCTCTTCACTTAACACATCCATATTGAGAAACAGATCAATGCAAATGTTTTTGGTTTTATACGCTCGACGCCAGTAGTCCATAATATGATGTCGTGCCACCTGGTACAGCCATGTGCGAAACCGCGAGTTAAAACGAAATTGTTTTAAACTTCCAAATGCGGAAATAAAAATCTCTTGCGTCAGATCTTCGGCTTCTTGCACATTGCCAACGTTCCGATAGCAGAAGGCGTAAATTTCACGAATATAACGCTCGTAGAGTTTCGTCTGCGCCACGCCGCTTCCTTTTTGCGCATCGGTGACAATATCAATATCTGGATCCGGTTTATCGGTTTTATCCGTCATGGCGCGTTTTCAAGGATTAATGATGAATTTGTCATTTTTATAGTCGTTAATAGGTTACACTTTAGCGTTTCTGTCAATGTTATAGGCCGCTACCGACCAAGCCGATAACAAAGCCTAAGGTGGCCATCACCGCGGAAATTACCCAAAACCGCATAGTCACTTTATAAGCAGGCCAACCCAAGGCCTCGAAATGATGATGCAGTGGCGCAATTAAAAAGACTTTTTTGCCTTGCCTAAAACGCTTGGACGCTAACTGTATTAACACGGACAATGATTCAACCACCAGAATAAACGCAATAATCGGCAAGACCACAACCGAATCTGTTAAAAACGCCAAAACCGTTAGCGTGGTTGTAAGACCTAAAATGCCGGTTTCGCCCATGTAAAATCGCGCCGGAGGAATGTTAAACCATAAGTAGGCTAAAAGCGCGCCGACCAGAACCGCGCAAAATGCGGCAATGTCAATTTGCCCCCGCACAAATGCTAACCCGCCGTACGCTGAAAAGATCGTTGCAAACACGCCGCCAGATAATCCATCTAACCCATCGACCACGCCGCCCGAAAACGTGCCGAGCATAGTAATGACAAACAGCGGAATATACCACGCGCCGATAGTGAAATCGCCAATACCGGGCACATGAATGCTTTCCCACCCTAATTTGGAATGAAACCACCATGCGCCAACAAGGCCGATTAACAAGACATACAACACACGAACAGAAAAACGCATGCCGCCGCCTTTGTACCCGCCTTTTTCGTTGACCACCAAAATATCATCGGCAAGCCCGACCAATGCCGCGGCAACAAGCGTAAAAAACGGGAGCCACGTTTGATTCCGGCTCAAAAAATTTAACTTATCAATGAGCAGAATGTCAAAAAGTTGACTCAAGCCGAACAGAATAAACGTCAAAACAAGCACCGTGACCCAAATAAGCAACCCACCCATGCGCGGCGTTGAAACTTCCTTCGTGCGATGCAGTTTATTGAACAGCGGCGTTTTTGAACCATCTGGCGCCGTGGTGCGTGCTTTTTTCTTCCACGCCTTCTTTTTATATAAAATGTTCGTGAGTAGCGGCGTCCACGCAATAGCCACAACAAACGCCAAAGACATTAAAAACAAAACTTTAAAAGCCTCGAGGTTTGTTTCATTAAAAATATCATCCATAAAAACGTTAAAGTGATAAATTTTTTAAAAGCACTAACACGCTTGCGGCAATTAAGAGCGTTTCCGCGGCGAATGTTAAGAGCACGGTCATAATACTCATGACGCGGTCGCGATAAAATAAAAAGGTGGCAATAAAAAAATTCGTGAGCAAAATAAGGGAGCCGCTCAAGGGCATGAGGTATAAATAATACCACGGCCCGGTTCGATCAATTCCCAAATAAATGTTATAATGCAAAAAGATGGGCAGGTCCGAAGGCTCCAGTTTATAGGCCAACAATGCCCAGTTGAGAAGATTCACAATCAGCGCGGCAATAATGACACCCGTAAACCAGGGCTTGCGCACAATGGCTTTAAATTCTTCTTTGGAATGCACGAGAATAAACGACATAGATCTTTTTTCGTCATCGTCGCGGTAAGTTTGTTGCTTGTCGCGATGGTTGGGTTAGAATTAGCCTCGGTCGTCGATGATAGTCAAACTGTGGATGAGGCGGTTCATATGGCTGCGGGTTTTAGTTATTTAGACAGCGGCGATTTTCGACTGAACGTCGAGCACCCTCCGCTGATTAAAGAATTGGCCGCGTTGCCTCTGCTCTTTTTGGGCGTACGTTTTCCGTATTCGCACCCGGGGTTTATTAACGACGATCAATGGGGCGTTGCACCAGCTTTTCTGTATGAGAATGTTATTAGCGCAGACACGATGCTATTGGTGTCGCGAATACCCATCATCCTTATTAGTGTACTCCTCGTTTTGTTGGTTTTCAAGTGGAGCAAAAATCTTTTTGGCATTCGCGCCGGGCTTTTTTCTTTGGTTTTGATTGCCGCAGATCCCAATATCTTGGCGCATAGTCGTTACGTTACCACAGACATTCCGATGGCGTTAGGGTACCTTGCAACCGTCATGAGTTTTTACTATACAATGATGCGGCCGTCGTGGAAACGTTTGTTGCTGACATCGGTTCTGCTCGCGTTAAGTTTGATCACAAAATTTTCTGCGGTTCTGCTTGTTCCGTTGCTTATGTTGTTTTGGATCATTCGCGCGTGGCAACGCGAACATACTCCACGGCAATTTTCGTTAGGCGTGGGATCGTTTGTAAAGTTTTGGCTTATGTCGTTTGCCGTTTTCTTTGTTGTCACGTGGGCTGTGTATGGATTTGAAACGACCAAGCCTATAGAAGAGTATTCTACCGCCGCATTGATTAACGAGCGTTTGGGGGATTTTGAAAATGGAATCCTCACGCGGCACAACGCAACCATTCAACGGCTTTCAGATTTAACACTAAACCCGGATCGCATCAGCGGGCAAACGGTTTTGTGGATAGCCAATAATGCGCCGATTCCGTTTTACAGTTATTACCACGGGCTCGGGCGTTTAATTCAACACAACTATTGGGGACATTCGACGTATTTGCGGGGTGATTACGCCAACACGTTTCCCTATTATTTTCTTGTTGCGTTTTTAGTGAAGACTCCGGAAGTGACGCTCATTTTCCTCCTCCTTCTTCTTGCGGCGTTATTCAAACACTTCACGGTCACGATCCACAATTTTGACAACGATCATTTATTGCGCCAACAAACCTTGTTGCAGCGTTTTGTGGTGATGCTGAGAATCATTCCCTACCATTTTATTGTTCTCGCGATTCCGCCCATTGTGTATTTTGCGTGGTCATTAACATCGCATATTAATTTAGGCGTTCGGCATTTGTTGCCCATGTATCCGTTTTTGTATGTGTTAATGGGAAGCATCCCCGGCATTCCTGTGCCATTCCATCTACGCAGGGCTTACCACGCGATTCTTTATAGCATGGTGGGCATTACGGTGATTTCGTCGTTGTTGATTTTTCCGCATTATCTTTCGTATTTTAACGGCTTTATTGGGGGGCCGTCGAATGGCTATACATATCCGTTGGATTCGA
>CAZRYK010000010.1:0-11583 GCA_964604315.1 uncultured Gammaproteobacteria bacterium | reverse complement strand
GACGGGTTTTACTATGCCACTGATTCGAATTTGGATTGGGGGCAAGATTTAAAACGTCTGTCGCAGTATTTAGAAAAAGAGAATATTGACGATAGTATTGTGGATTTAAATTATTTTGGAAGCGCGCGGCCTGCGTTTTACGGAATAAAAAATTACGGGCAAGTGCCGACCTTCGAAACCGTTGAACTGGAAACTTATGATCGTGTCGCGGTGGTGAATATTATGTCGCTGATTTCCCCGGACGGAACCTATAGTTGGTTATACAGCAAAACGCCAACCGAGCGCATTGGGTACTCGTTGTATATTTACGACTTTCGTTAGAGGGATCTGACCTTTTCGGATCCGACCTCCAGAGAGGTCGGATCCCGTCTCTATTTTTTGCGCAACGCTTTAACAATCCGCACGCATCGCTTCACCACTTCGCGAATTTCTTGCGAGGTTGTTTGCGGTCCAAAAGAAAATCGGATGGTTGTGCCGCGAAGTTTTTCTGGTATGCCCAATGCGTTGATGGTAGCCGATGGCTTGTGAGCACCCGATGCGCAGGCTGAACCAGCTGACACGGCAAGATGTTCGTTTAAATCGGCATACACCACAAAGAGCTGCTGATCGATCCCCTCAAAAGCGATATTGCTGATATGTGGTAACCGCGGTTTCTCGCCAACTATACGGCTGTGGGGAATTTTTTTTAAACATTCTTTTTCAAAGCGGTCGCGCAGTTTGTGCATATCTTCAGCATAGCATGGTAACAAAGATAGGGCTTTGGAAAGACCCACAATGCCGGGAATATTTAATGTGCCGGCGCGCAGGTTGTGTTCATGACTGCCACCCGCTTGCATACGGGCTAATGGTGTTTTTTCTCGTACAATTAACCCGCCAATCCCCTTTGGGCCATAACACTTATGCCCAGAAAATGAAATAAGGTCAACGTGTTTGATTAAAGTTGGAATATCGAGCCACGGAACAGCCTGTGTGGCATCGGTGTGAAAAAGAATCGGCAGGGCGTTTGCGGGCCGTGCCTTCTGAATCTTTTTTAGCTCTCGGCCAATCGCGTCAATCGGTTGTATCGTGCCGATTTCGTTATTCGCCGCCATGATACTCACCAAACATGTCTCGTCAGTAATTGTTGTGACGACATCTTGCATGCGCATGTGGCCAGTTTTTTGAACCGGAACAACGCTTACTTTGACCCCTTCACTCTCTAAATCTTTGGCGGTTTCACTGACCGATGGGTGCTCGATTGCTGAAACAATCATATGCAGGGGTGTAGCTTTTTTACGCAAGGCTTTGACGACGCCACGGAGTGCAAGATTATTACTTTCTGTTGCGCCACTGGTAAAAACAACCTCTGGCGTTGTGACACCAAAAAAATCCGCCACTTTTACCCGTGTGTCATCAATAGCCTCCATCGCGGTTTTTCCGGCCGAGTGTTGCGAATGCGCATTACCAAAATCCTTGGTAAAAAAAGGCATCATGGCCTTTAACACGCGCTTATCTACCGGCGTCGTTGCCGCATAATCACAATAAATATAGGACTTTTCCATACTGCGGACAGTAGCATATCCTCTTAATGTTTTCAATCTTATTAAAACACTCAGTGTGGTCTTTTTTGATATCGGATCCCAAACACCCCTTTGAGATCGGATCTCAAAGGCCGGTTTTAGATCCGATTTCATGTTGCTAAAAAAAGTCCAACACCAAAGTGCTGGACACTGGAACTTACTTATTTTTTCACCTTGAACATCTTTCCGTGGCCGGGGATGATGTAATCCGATTTTTCTAAAAGTTTTCTGCGGCTTTCTATTAACTGTTTCATGTTCATCCCTTTAGCTTGCGAATAATCTTTTTGGTTTAACTTAAATTCTTGCTTGTCCCCTTCGCGCCACCAAATAGCATCACCGACAATGCCCATCTTTCCTTGTGGTGTTTTCACCACGAGTGAAAGGTGCTCCAAGACATGGCCAGGCGTTTCGACAATCTCAATATCTCTTCCTAATTGATGTTTATTAAATTCTTGCAAGAGATCGTTATCATACATGAGGTTCGCATCAAAAGTAATGCATTTTGCTTTTTCAAAAATTCCCGCAAGCAGAATATGGTCCGGATGTTGATGAGAAAGAAAAACATAATGAATGTCACGCGTTGATAAACCTTCCTTTTTGAGCGCGTTTAAAAGTTTCCCCCTGTGGCATCCTGGATCGGTAATAATTTTTTTATTCCCAGAAGAAACTAAACACACGGTAGAGCTTGCGACCCACCCATTTTTGAGTTGTTTTGCGTACCCTTCAATTAAAATTTTTACGTCAGCCATAGTCATATAAGTGTACACAAAAAGCACCCTTAGAGCAAAAGAGAGAAGAAACGCGAGCGTATATTACAAAAATTGACAAAAAAGCAGATTATCCATATAATTCCCTTACTTTAAGATCCTTAGTAATTTTAATAATTACTGACCGCTGCCTGCCTTGCCGGTAGGCAGGTCAGCTGACAGCTGGTTCGCAATCCCTTAAACCTTGTCCCTTAACCTATGGCACATACCAAAGCCGGCGGCAGTACACAACTGGGCCGCGATTCACAATCTCAACGTCTTGGCATCAAGATTTTCGGTGGTCAACCTGCAAAAACGGGTTCGATTATTGTCCGCCAGCGCGGAACACAGTTTCGACCAGGCAAAAACGTTAAGCGCACCGAAGACGATACCTTAATGGCGATGGCAGATGGTATTGTTCAGTTTGCTACGCGCAAAATCCGACGCTTTAACGGCAAGCTCAAAATCGCCAAGATCGTCAATGTGATTAGTAAGGGATAAGGTTTAAGGACTAAGGGAAAAGTAATAAAAGAATTACTTAGCGCTTATCCCTTAACCCTTATACCTTTTCCTCCGACTGCTGTTTTTTGTTTTCTCTTCGCCGCGGAGATAAAATCCCGGAACAACGGATGTGGGCTTAATGGCCGCGATTGGAACTCTGGATGAAACTGCACCCCCACAAACCACGGGTGATTTTTTAATTCAATGATCTCCACCAAATCATCTTTTTTATTGATGCCCGCAAACCGCATACCCTTCTTTTCTAGACGCTCTTTGTAATCATTATTAAATTCATAGCGGTGACGATGGCGCTCACTAATCCGTAATGTCTTATAAGCTTTTGCGCTTAATGAGTCTTTTACTAACGCACACTGGTAGGAGCCTAAACGCATACTACCGCCCATGTTTTTCTTTGCCACATTTCTTGCTTGCTTTTCATTAATGTGAATTATCGGGTTTTTGGTCTTTGGGTCGATCTCTACGGTATTGGCATCCGCAATTTTTACCACATTGCGCGCAAATTCAATAGTCGCCAACTGCATGCCGTAACATAACCCCAAGTAGGGAATCTTGTTTTCGCGGACATATTGAATGGCTGAAAGAATGCCTTTTATGCCGCGTTTTCCAAAACCTCCTGGCACAATAATACCGTCATACTGTGAAAGATTTTTCAGAGCTCCTGGATTTTTTTCAAAATCTTCCGAATCTATCCATGTTAAATTTGCGCGAACATTTGCCGCCCACGATGCATGCTTCAACGCCTCTATGACCGAAACATAGGAATCCGCCAAGGTAAAATTTCCCGTACCAAAATATTTTCCCACCACTCCAATATTCACGTCGTGCCGTAAACGCATGCGTTTTTCTACCAGGGTTTTCCATTCTTGCATCTTTGTTTTACGGGTGGGTAATTTTAAACGTTCAGTCAAATAATCGCCAAAATGTTGTTTATCAAAAAGTACCGGCACTTCATAAATGGAATCCACGTCTGGCGCTGAAATGGCATGCCGTTTGTTGATGTTACAAAAAATCCCGAGGCGTTCGCGTCGGGGTTTATCTAAAACGGTTTCGGATCGTGCCACAATAAAATCTGCTTGAATGCCCGCCGAATTTAATGTACGCGACGCATGTTGCGTGGGTTTGGTTTTCATCTCGCCCACTTTTGCCGGAATGGGCAAATAACTCACCAAAATAAAAGCCACGTCGTCCGGATTTCGCAAGTGCATCATGCGCGCCGCCTCTAAAAATAAAATATTTTCGTATTCCCCCACGGTTCCGCCGACTTCAATAACCGTCACTTCGGCTTTGGTTTTGCGCTGGCAACGTTGGATTCTGCGAATCACTTCTTCTGGCACATGCGGCACCACTTGAACACATTTGCCGTCGTATTCCAAATTGCGTTCGCGGGTAATCACCGATTGGTAAACCCGCCCCGTGGTCATGTAGTTGAGCGATGTAATATTCTGATTAAGAAAACGCTCATAGTTCCCTAAATCTTGATCGGTTTCATCACCGTCTATTGTGACAAAAACTTCCCCGTGCTGGGTGGGGTTCATGGTGCCGGCGTCAATATTCACATACGGGTCAATTTTCATGGCCGTGACGCGGAAGCCCTTACTCTGCAACAACTGCGCAACCGAAGCCGTAACAATCCCCTTGCCAATCGAAGACATGACGCCACCAATAACAAAAATGACCTTTTGATTCTTCATTCCCGTTCAATATTAACCGTCAACGGCACGGTTTCGTTTCTATAGCGCAAGGTTACCGTATGCGCGCCAACCGATTTGATAGGTTCGGGCAAAACGATCATGTCGGCCGTCAGGAGAGGACTTAAATTTGTTAATTGCGTCAGAATTTCTTTTGCTGTAATGCTTCCAAACAAGTGACCCTCGTCATTGGCGCGCGATTTCAGCGACACCGTTGTGTTGCGTAACTTCTCTTCCACTTTACGGAATTCTTCTTGAAGCAGCGCTTCGGCGCGTTTGGTTTTTTCACATTGCTGCGAAGCTCTGGTTTTTGCTTCGGTGGTTGCGGCAATAGCCAACTTTCGCGGCAAAAGAAAATTCAACGCATAACCGTCTTTGACGTTCTTGACCTCTCCTTTTTTAGCTACACTGGCAACATCGGCAATAAAGATCACTTCCATAAATGTCTATTCAATAGTAAATGTGGTAAACCTCCCACTCGCCTTTTCAAAACGATAATCGCAATAGGTTACATCGGATGCCCTAGGCCCATGCCTTAAGAAGGCTAAAAGATTCTCAACATCTGCTTTTGTCCCCTCGGCAACCACATCGACACCTTCTTTGGTATTTCGTGCGTAACCCACTAATCCCAACCTTTCGGCTTCCTTAGACGTATAATACCGAAAACCGACGCCGCGAACAAGTCCCCGCAGATGTACGACGAGTTGAACATGGTCATTATGCGACATACCTTATACGCCTAGCAATGAATAAGCTTTTTCAAGTTGCGGATCGCGATTGTTGGCACGATCATCATCCGTAATCTCTACAGCCTCATCTGGGGTGATGCCTTGTTTGCTGATGGACGTGCCATTGGGTGTCAGCCAGCGCGCTATCGTGAGCTTTAGAAGCGAGTTATCGCTAAATTCCATGACGTCTTGCACCGAGCCTTTACCAAAGGTCTGCGCGCCCACAATGGTTGCCGCGTCATGGTCTTGTAGAGCGCCGGCAACAATTTCTGACGCCGATGCACTGCCTTCGTTCACCAAAACAATCACGGGAATATCGGTGATAGAAGCTGGGGTTTGTGAAGCATGGGGTCTGCGGGTGCCGTCACTAAACTCTTCAATCAAAACGGTTTTCTCGCCAATAAAATGACCAGAGATTTCAATTGCCGAGGTGAGTAACCCGCCCGGGTCGTTACGAAGGTCTAAAATAAAACCATCGGGTTCTTTAAGCAGAAGATCGGAAATCTGTTCCGAAACGGCAAGAGATGTATCTTCGTTGAATTGCGCAATGGCCATATAGGCAATTTTTTTGCCACCACGTTCCCGGACGTCCGATGTGACGCTCGCAATCTTAATGGTGTCGCGGGTAATGGTGATGTCTTGAGCTTCGCCGCTTCCGCGTACAATGTTTAAGACAATCGTCGTACCTTTTTCGCCGCGGATTTTAGCAACGGCCTCATCTAAGGTTAAGCCCTCTGTTGTAACACCATCAATCGTCACAATCACATCGCCGGCAACCAACCCTGCTTGCATGGCTGGTGAATCTGCTAACGGCGCAATGACGGTTAATTGTTGCGCATCGTTGAATCCAATTTCTGCGCCAATGCCTTCAAAGATACCGGTGATGCTTTCTTGAAAATCTTGAGCCTCTTGCGGAGTTAAAAACGCAGAATACGGATCGTTCAAACTTCCTACTAACCCCCGAATAGCGCCATACAACAATTCTTGATCTTCAATATTTTCACCAACATAGTCCTTGTGAATCCGATCCCAAGTTTCATACAGAGGCGAGAAGTCGGTGCCTTCTGGCGCGCCTGCAGAAAGACTTTCTAAAATCCCCGGAACCAAAGAGCCCTTTGCCGAATACCCCACAAAGACTCCAGCAAAAAAAATGACCACAAAAAGCAATACCCCGACAATACTGAAAATGGCTCTGCGTGTGCTTCGTTCCCGATTGCTTGTGGCTTGATTTTGCATCATCATTGTAATAGACTAATCTAGGGATAAGGCTTAAGGGATAAGGGATAAGTATTTTCTTCTTAAACCTTAACCCTTAGTCCTTAACCCTTACTTCTGCCTGCCCGCCAACGTTGGCAATTGGCAGGCGGGTCTGCTGTGTGCTGAAATACATAAAGTTCATTATAGGGATTTTTTCTCCTGCCGTCAAAACATGGATATTACGCAACGTCGCATTTATTATACGCTCTTTATTGCGCTGTTCCTTTTAAGCGCTCCTCTGCTGATTTTTTTTGCCGCGGGTTTCCGGTACGATTTTTCGACGCGGTCTTTTTTTGAAACTGGAACATTGGTGGTGAAATCCCAACCCAGTGAAGCGTTGATTTTTTTAAACGGTGAACCCACGGGCTTTCGCACGCCGCATACGTTCAATCGGCTGGAACCGCAATCACTGCAAGTGACACTTACCAAAGATGGATTCGTGGATTGGTCATACGCTGTGACGCTCCAAGGCGGCAAATCGGTTCTGTTGGAAGATGTGTTGCTTGTCTCTGAAAAATCTCCCACTCTTTTACTTCCCGGCGCTGTAAACTTGTCCGTTTCTCCATCCGGGGAAAAAGTACTAATGGTATCTTCGCAAAATAATACGCTGTCGCTTTCTCTGCTCTCTTTTTCGTTATTACAACGCGCAACGCCTACGCCCGAAACTGTAGCGCAACTTGCCGCAGAAAAATGTGAGATCCTTGATTGGTCAGCGCAAGAAGAAGAAATTTTGTTTGCTAGCACCATCAGTGGTCAGCGAACTTTTTCTCTCCTCTCATTGCACGCGCCGTATGTTGTTACGCCGCTACCTTTTTCTTCGGTTGGCAATGTGGTGTTTGATCAGCGTGATGCGGGTTTTCTATTTGTCGAAAATATCGATAGCACCATTGATCGCGTGGATCGCGCATCGTTGGTTAAAACGCGGCAATCCTTTTCTGGGCAAATTTTGACGCAGGATTCCGAAGGTCTCTTTATTATTGAAGACTCATCACTTTTCTTACATCAACGAAGCACCAGCGAACATACGCTTCTTTCCGAGATTCATGGAGCTTCTCTGGCGCCGTATCGCTCATCGGATCGTTCTGTGGCTATTGTGGACCCGGGCAACGCGCTCCTTTTTATTGAACGCGAGAACGGTTCGGTGATTACGGTGGAGCGCATTCAAAAAAATGTTTTAGGAGCCGACTGGCTTACAAAAGACAAGTTGCTTTTTTGGACAGAGCTAGAATTATGGGTATGGGATCGCGCAACGCGTCAACATACGTTGGTCACGCGTTCCAGCGAATCGATTCTTACCGCCGCTTGGCACGTATACGGCAATGCGGCATTTGTTTCCACGTCGGAAGGGACATTTTTGTGGGATCTAGCAGAAATCAAAAGAGAGACAGCGCCGACGTTGGCACCGTTTTCAGCACAATCCTTATTTGTTCATCCTCGGGGATTGAGCCTTTACCTGATGAATGACGAGGGTCTTGTGGTAAAGGATTTACGCTAATCTTTGGTGAGATAATCCGCGAGGGCTTCTTTCCAGGGTCTTAAAACCGGTCTTTTGGTATTGGCAAGTGCGGCATTTTGTGGAACTTTAGCTTTTCGTGGGTAGGCGGTACCCGGCACAGGAAGCACGCGCGCTTGGGAAGAAGTTCGCGAAATAATCTCTACTGCTAAATCGTACCACGATGCGCTTCCCTCGTTAACAAGATGGTAAATGCCGTAAGGCGCGGCGTCTTCGACTAACGATTTCATCGCGCGTGCTAAATCGCGCGTCCAAACGCTAGAGCCAATCTGATCGTATACCGCATTTATTTCGTTTTTTTCGCCACCTAGTCTTCGAAATGTATCAATAATGTTTTTTCCATTCGCGCCATATAAGCGATCGCCGCGAACAATATAAAATTTTTGACACTTTTTTAATACTTCCTCTTCACCGTAAAGTTTAGACCGGCCGTATGCCGAAAGAGGTCTGGGCTGATCATCTTCTTTGTAAGGCGTGCCTTTGGTGCCATCAAAAACCCATGACGTGCTGACATGAACGAACGGAATGTTTTTTTGCGCGCAAAAAGCCGCAATGTTTCCCACAGCCACGCCATTCACTTGCGTTACTTCTTCTTCATGATCTTCTGCGGCTTCGACATCGGTCCACGCCGCGGCATTGATGACAAGGTCAGGATTTTCCGCTTCCAAACGTTGCGTAAAGATCGTCGCGTTGGTGATATCGACGTCTCTATCCCATGCCGCAATAACGGTTGGCCCAAACTCGCGCACCAACTCTGCCCCCAACATGCCACGCGCGCCTAAAATAACAACACGGTTAAACCCGTTTGCCATATTGCTTCTGATAGTATTTAAGATAGTCGCCCGATTTGATTTTTTCCCACCAATCGCGATGAGTTTCATACCACTCTACGGTTTGCTTTAACCCCTCGTCAAAAGAAACTTCGGACTTCCATCCTAATGCGTTGCGGAGTTTGCCCGCATCTATGGCATAGCGCACATCGTGCCCCGGGCGGTCTTTAACGTAGTCAATAAAAGATTCGTCTTTCCCCACAAGCGCAAGAATCTTTTTAGTGATGGCCATATTCGTTTCGCGATGTTCAGTGCCAATGTTATATACTTCGCCCGGCACGCCTTTTTTGGCGATCGTGTCCACGGCTTTGCAATGATCTGTGGTGTAAATCCATTCGCGCACTTGCTGGCCGTTGCCATACACCGGCACATGTTTTCCTTCCAAAAGATTCGTAATAAAAAGCGGAAGGAATTTTTCCGGATATTGGTACGGCCCATAAAAATTACAGCTATGCGTCACAATAACCGGCGTGTTGTACGTGACATAATACGCGCGGCATAAATGATCGCCACCGGCTTTGCTTGCGGAATACGGACTGTTCGGTTCAAAGGGCGATTGTTCGGTAAACGCGCCTTCGGCAATGCTTCCAAAAACTTCGTCGGTGGAAATCTGCACCATTTTTGGAACTTGATACTCTTTTACGGCCTCTAAAAGATTATACGTGCCAATAACATCGGTCATTAAAAACGCGCTCGGGTCCAAGATGGAGCGATCCACGTGGGTCTCTGCCGCATAATTTAAAACAAGGTCAAAGGCGTACTTTTTGAAAACTTTATCTACCAACTTTTTGTCGGCAATGTCACCTTTAATAAAAGTATAGCGAGAATCTTTTTCAATATCTTTGAGATTTTCTAAATTTCCGGCATACGTTAACTTGTCGAGGTTCACAATAGAAACATCCGGATAGGAATCAAAAAGATAATGGATCATATTCGATCCCATAAACCCCGCCCCACCCGTTAAAAGAATTTTTGTCATAACCTTAGATCACGTTAAACATTTATTCTGCCTTGTGGCTTCGCCTCTCTCGGATACAGTGTCGCCTCACTCCTGCGGTGAGTCGCACTTCGCCCTCGGTCGCCTAAGGCGACCTTGTCTGGAGCTCCTCGAGAGCCAAATCCCCAAGGCAGAATGAGTTATTCTCTAAGGATTTTTAAGCTTTTGACCTTTGGAGGGACTCTCGCAGCCCCGATGGGCTTGGTCACTCCGACGCTTTGGTCGGAGGGCCATCGGGGCGAGGTAGAAGCAGTCGAGTCCGCTGGAGACGAGAACTGCTGTGCCCGACAAAGGACAAGAAGCTTAAAAATCTTATCAGTTCTTATGTTCCAAATTCCCAGCTGGAGAGATACTTCTTTTGCGCCGGGGTTAAGGTGTCAAGCGAAACGCCCATGGCTTTTAATTTCAGTTGCGCAATCGTGTTATCGGTTTCTTCCGGCAAGGTATACACCTTCTTTTCCAAGTTTTTCGCATTCTTCACAATAAATTCTGCGGCCAAAGCCTGATTGGCAAAACTCATGTCCATAACCGATGCCGGGTGGCCTTCGGCCGCGGCCAGGTTTACCAATCGCCCTTCCGCAATAACGTTGATATGTTTCTTGCCTAACGTATATTCCATCACAAAGTTCCGTACTTCGCGTTTGCTTGTTGCGGCTTTACGTAGCGCTTCCATGTCAATCTCTACATCAAAGTGTCCGGAGTTGCAGATAATTGCCCCGTCTTTCATGTTGCGGAAATGTTCCATACGAATCACCTGAATGTCGCCGGTGAGCGTCACAAAAATATCCCCGACGCTTGCGGCTTTCTGCATGGGCATGACCATAAACCCATCCATCACCGCTTCAATCGCTTTCACATGATCAACCTCTGTCACAACAACATGCGCTCCCAAGCCTCGTGCGCGCATAGCCGCTCCACGGCCGCACCACCCGTACCCCGCAATCACCACGGTTTTGCCAGCCAATAAAATATTGGTGGCGCGAATAATACCATCCATGGTGCTTTGACCCGTTCCATAACGGTTATCAAAAAAATGTTTGGTTTTGGAATCATTGACCGCGACCACCGGGAATTTTAATACGCCCTTTTCTGCCATGCTTTTAAGGCGAATCACACCCGTGGTTGTTTCTTCCGTGCTTCCCTGAATATTTTTTGCGTCTGGCGTGCGTTTGGTGTGGAGAAGCGAAACCAAATCCGCGCCGTCATCCATGGTAATATGCGGTTTGTGATCAAGCGCCGCGTTCAAGTGTTTATAATACGTTGCGCGGTCTTCACCTTTAATAGCAAAAACCGGAATGCCAAAATGTTTGACAACGGCGGCTGCGGCATCGTCTTGGGTGGATAACGGATTAGAAGCTGTTAAAACCACAGACGCTCCACCGTCTTTTAACGTTTTCATTAAATTCGCGGTTTCGGTCGTCACATGCAAACATGCCGCCACTCGCACACCTTTAAGCGGTTTTTCTTTTTTAAAACGATCCGAAATTTGGCGCAACACGTCCATTTGCCGTTCCGCCCACTCAATGCGCTTTTTGCCTTCCGAGGCCAAATTGATATTTTTGATGTCGTGTTTCATGTGTCTTTTTTAAGGATGTTAATTTTTTAAGATACCTTGCATCGGAGACCAAGCTAGCGACGCCTGTGAGAGTCCCTCCAAAGGCCAAAAGCTCAAAAAATCTGATGCTTCGATCTTTGGCTCTTGGCTTTAGCACTCGAGGGGCTCCAGAAGGCTTTCCGGGCTTG
>CAZRYK010000009.1:0-27316 GCA_964604315.1 uncultured Gammaproteobacteria bacterium | reverse complement strand
GTTAAGCGCCAACTAATTATATCCTATGTCGCATTTGTTTTGAGAATAATACGGGGAGCGGCAACCTCATGAAGCGATCGGCTTGTTACACGGCGCCACGCATTGGTGCCCTCCGGCGAGTGTCGCCTTAGCAACAATCCGATCGCTTCTCTGTTCTGCCTTGGGGATTTGGCTCTCGAGGGGCTCCAGAAGCCCCGACGGGCTTGGCCCGCCGTTGCGGCGGACGTCGGGGCGAGGGCGAAGTGGCTTTGCTCGCTGGAAGCAGAGAACACTGTACCCGAGAGAGACAGAGCCCAAAGGCAGAAATAAAAAATTAGGATTTTTTGCGGCGGGCGAGGACGAAGCTACCTAATGCCACCATGACACCGACTAAGCCGCCTAACAACAGCGCTTTTTCGCGACCGCCGGCAAGGAGCGCGGCGCCACCAAAAAGAATACTTAAAACCCAAAGAATCAATACACTTTTTCTATGCGAAAATCCGGCTTCCAATAATCGATGATGCAAGTGTTTTCTATCGGCCACAGAAAAAGGCGAACGACCTTCGGTAGACCTTCGAACCACCACCCACACCATGTCTAACAACGGCAAACCAACGACCAACAAGGTGGTGGCAATTTTAGAACCGCTGACAATAGACAACACGCCTAAGATAAACCCCAGCCACAAGCTTCCACCTTCGCCCAAAAAGATGCGCGCCGGATGCCAGTTAAACACTAAAAATCCTAAACACGCTCCGGTTAACGCTAATGCCAACGTCGCGGTTTCCGGCTGACCCACGGCCAAACTCAAAAAGAAAATCACCAGGGAAGCAATGCCGCCCAACCCCGTCACTAAACCATCTAAACCATCGGACAACTTGGTAGCATACATCATGACCAAAAGCCACACAAAAGTGACAACATCGGCGAGCGGCGTAATATGATACGGAACGCCGTTGATGGTCAAAATCTTCCACTGCCACGCATTAAAAAAAACCGTCTCTCCGAACGGATTGCTAATATAATGAACGCCAATGCCACTGGCGATCACAACAAGAATTGCGGCAACGGCAAAAAGAATTTGCTGTTGAGGTTTTAAATGATACCGGTCATCGCCATACCCTCCGACCGCCAAAATACATGTGGCTACAAATAAGCCATACAAATGTTTGGGCAATAAATAGCTACCTTCGGGTAATCCTTGGTAAGCAACGTACAGAAAGATAGCGATCCAAAAACCCAGCATAACAGCTATGCCGCCCAATAACGGAATGGGTTGTGTATGAATTTTTCGCTCTGGCGCTGTTCCCGGATCATCGACAATGCCAAAACGCATGGCCAGCGTGCGGACCGCCGGAGTAAAAAGGACAGTTAACACGAAAGCAGCAACAAAGATCATAAGGTGGGATGCGCTACCAAGTACGATTCCAATATAAGTTTTGCGCTTAACGAATCTTTGCGCTTGGCCATATCTTCGCGCGATACATCTTGCGCATGAAGTTGGCGCTTGGCTTCCGCCGTGGTTAACCGCTCGTCCCAAGACTCCACCGGAACGTTTAAGCGTTTACTTAAGTTTTCAATAAAATCTTGCACCTCCGAAACCATCGGCGCGTTTTTGTCCGTCAATCCATACGGCATTCCCACAACAATACGGGTCACCTGTTCTTCTTGCACGATTTTTTGCAAGGCATGAAAAAAATCCTCTGCAGGCAATGTCGCGAGCGCCTCACGCTCAAAAACCCATCCGTGTTGCGCCACGGCAATGCCCACACGTTTTCTGCCATAATCGATTCCCAAAATCATGACGCTTGCGTAAGAATGTCACAACCGTTTTTTGTCACGACGATCGTGTGTTCAAAATGCGCGGACAAACTCGCGTCGGAAGTTAACACCGCCCAGTTGTCCGTAAAGGTGACATGCGGCGCACCAATATTGGCCATGGGTTCAATTGCCAACACCATGCCCTCTTTTAATACCAACCCGGTTCCTTTCCGTCCGTAATTGGGAACATGCGGCGGTTCGTGCACCTCGTACCCCACACCATGGCCCACAAGTTCACGCACCACGCTAAAGCCGACTTTTTCGATCACGGTTTGAATAGCATGACCAACATCGCCCAACGTTTTTCCCGCGGCGACAATTTTTAAACCGGCGTACAGAGATTTTTTTGTGACGTCTATTAATTTCTTTGCTCTGGTATCGACGTTGCCCACTGGAACCGTTACGGCGTGATCCGTAAACAGGCCTTTATACTTCATGCCAATGTCTAGACCAATAATGTCACCTTCTTCTAAAATTTTCTTATGATGCGGAATGGTATGCACCACTTCTTCATTCACCGACGTGCATAGCGCGAACGGAAACGCGCCACTGCCGTCAGATTTTCCGCCATACCCAATAAACGACGGCACGCCTCCGGCTCGGCGAATACAGCTATCTGCAACATTATTGAGTTCCATGGTTGAGACACCCGGGGAAACAGCGGCCACGACCTGCGCCAACACCTCGGCGAGTTTCGCCCCTCCTTCCCGCAACAAGGCGATCTCTTTGGGGTTTTTTATCATCCGGTCAGTCATGAATGTTTAGAGCTCATCTTAAAAATAATCTTCCGGCATTTTCAGCGTCCTTTGGCCTGCAACGCGTTCAGTGCTCGTCAAAATAGTACCACTATTCCTCCTCGCCCTTCACGCGTTTCGGCACAAAGGACATCCGAAAATCCTAGAAAGCTATTTTTCAGATGAGCTCTGGGAAAAGTTTCCGAATCGATGCGGCGACTTCTTCAATTTTTGGAACGCCATCAACAACGTGCAACAATCCCTTCTCACGGAAATAATCGATGACCGGTTTCACTTGTTTATGAAACACGCGTAAACGTTGCTGAATAGCTTGCGGTTTATCGTCCTCCCGCTGAATCAACTCTTCGCCATCAATGTCGCAAATGCCTTCTTTCTTCGGCGGGTTATAATCCACATGATACACATGCCCGTTGACGCAACTTCGGCGCCCGACCAAACGATGCGTGGCTTCTTTGTCTGGCACGTCAATGAAAATCGCCATGTCGAAGGCGGAAAATTCTTCAAAACCCGTGAGCTGACCCTCGGTCCGCGGAAAACCATCTAAAATAAATCCGTTGGCCGCATCATTTTTTAACACCCGCTTTTGCATCATTTCCAACGTAATACTATCTGGAACCAGCAACCCTTTTTGAATATACTTGTTTGCCAGTTTCCCCAATTCAGTCCCCTCCGCAATTTGTTTACGATACATCGCGCCCGGAGAAATAGTGGGAACGTGCAAAAAATCAGACAAAATCTTTGCCTGGGTCCCCTTCCCCGATCCGATAGGCCCTAAAAACGTCACTCGGAACATAAAGGTCTTTTTGAGAAAGCGTTAAGGAGAAAATCCTTCGTAATCTCGCATCACCAATTGGGCGTCCACCTGTTTGACGGTTTCAATCGCAACCGACACCACAATTAACAGAGACGTGCCGCCAATCACCAGGCTTTGAATACCCGACGCCGCCTGCACTACAATCGGTAAGATGGCAATGACCCCTAAAAACAAAGAGCCCGCAAGCAAAATGCGATTCGAGACTTGGCTTAAGTAATGTGTGGTATCGTTTCCCGGCCGAACGCCCGGAATAAACGCGCCTTGTTTTTGCAAATTTTCGGAAATTTGATCGGCATGGAAAATGACGGCGGTGTAAAAATAGGAAAATGCCACCACAAGAACAAAATAAATCACGCCGTACCAAAGATTGTCATTGAGCGTGCGCACCACAAAACTTGCCGCATCGGAAAGCCAAGCAACCGGCGAAGTCACAAGGTATTGCGCAATCACCGATGGAAAGATGACGAGCGAAACCGCAAAAATAATCGGGATCACGCCGGCCATGTTCACGCGCAGGGGCAAGGTGGAATGAACACCACCGCCGCCATACCCTTGACGCGTTTGCCGCGCATAGGAAACCGGAATATCGCGCTGGCCTTCGGTAACAAAAATCACACCGGCAATCGTGAGTAAAGCTAATGCCACAAAAATCAGAATCGTCAACCATTGCGAAGAATCCAAAAGCGCAAAGGTCTGGCCGAGAGCCGTGGGGATGCCTGCAATAATACCGGCAAAAATAATCAACGAAATACCATTGCCAATATGTTGTTCGGAAATCACTTCACCCAGCCACATGGTAAGAACACTCCCTGCCGTAATAGCAATCACCGCAACCGCAAAATCGAACGTTCCGATATTGCCCAGTAGACCCGGAATGGTGGTATTGGGCCCACCCACGGCGCCGATGTTTCCACTTTTTTGCAAAAGCAAAATCGTGCTAATAGCTTGTAAAATGGCCAGAGGAATGGAAAGCAGACGCGTATATTGACTGATTTTCTGACGTCCGATCTCGCCTTCTTTAGACAGTTCTTCCACGCGCGGAACCAAAACTTGAAGCAATTGAAAAATAATCGATGCGGTAATGTACGGGCCAACGGTTAACATGGCGATGGAAAAATTCGACAACGCGCCGCCGGAGAAAACATCGACTAACCCCAAGGCCTGATTCTGTTCAAAAAAACTTTTAAGGTTTTGCGTCTCAATACCCGGAACCGGAATATGCGCAACAATGCGATACACAACCAAAAGACCGACCACCACGAGCATCTTTCGCCGGAGATCTTTGGCATTAAACAACTGTCGCAGACGATTGGTCATGGATGATTAGGCCTCCTCCTTAAGATTCTTGACTTTTGTTGGCGCACCTAAACGCGTAACGGTTCCACCTTGTTTCATTATACCATTTTCCGCGGTTTTTGAAAATGCATGCGCAGAAACCGTCAATTTTTTTGTTAATTGTCCCGTGCCTAAAACTTTCACGCCATTTTTTACTGTTCGAATTAATCCTTCGCGCGCCATGGCGACGGGTGTCACATGCGTCCCTTCCTTAAAGACGTTCAACTGTGTCAAATTCACCACTTCTAAATCGACGTTACGACTGCGAAAACCAAATTTTTTAGGTAAACGCAAAACATAGGACGGAACTTTTTTTCCGGCGTGCCCACCGGCGTTTTTTCCACCTGTGCGCGCGTTTTGCCCTTTCATTCCGCGACCCGAATACGTCCCACGACCGGAACCGTTCCCCCGTCCGCGGCGGCGTTTGGTGCGTCCCGATGTTTTAGTTAGCTCATGTAATGTAAAAGCCATAAGAAAGAATTACTGCTTAACCTCTTCGCTTGCTGGTTTTTCCGCCACGCGAGGTTTTAATTTTTCGTAATAGTCTTTGGTTTTAAGAGAACTCAACGCCTTAATCGTTGCGCGGACATTGGCAATTTTATTGTTGGAACCCATCATCTTGCTAGAAATGTTCTTGACGCCCGCAAGTTCCATGACCATCCGAACCGGGCCGCCGGCAATAACCCCCTGCCCCTGGGGCGCGGGTTTTAACAACACCACAGCTCCACCCTCTTTCATGGTAATCGGATGCGGAATGGTTCCTTCAACTAACGGCACGCGGACCATATTTTTTTTGGCGGCAGTCACGGCTTTCTCAACAGCCGCGCTCACATCGGCGCCTTTTTTCACACCCATTCCCACACGGCCATTGCGATCGCCAATCACAACACATGCGCGGAACCGCATACGTTTTCCGCCAGCCATGACACGCGTAACACGCGCAACTTCCACCAACTTTTGATCAAATTCTTGTTGTTCGCGACGTTGTGGTCGGCCTCTGCGCCCCCCGCGGCCTTGACCACGACCACGCGGTGTTTGAGAACTTTGTCCTTTTTTATCCATTGCTTTTTCGGTTTCCATAGATTTAAAAAACTAATCCACTTTCACGCGCGCCTTCGGCAAAGGCTTTAACGCGACCATGGTAGGCATAAGATCCACGATCGAACACCACCCGCGTAATCGATAAAGCTTTCGCTTTTTCACCAAGGATTTTTCCGGCGGCCTGCGCTTTTTCTGCACGCTTCAATTTGCCATCCACTTCTCTGTCGTGCACACTTGCCAACGTCGTCTTAGCATCATCATCAATAAGTTGCCCGGAAATATGTTGCAAGGATCGGCTCACGCTCAAGCGAGGGCATTCGGCTGTACCATGTAATCGGGCACGTGTGCGATGGGCTCGCCGCGCTCGTCGTTCATTTAAGTATAGTTGCTTTTTGGACATAAATATATTATTCGCCGGTCTTTACCACTTTCCCGGCTTTGCGTCGAATATGCTCGGTAACGTATTTCACACCTTTGCCTTTATACGGTTCGGGTTTACGGAACGATCTCAACTTCGCGGCCACAGAACCGACAAGTTGTTTGTCTATTCCTTTAATGGTGATAACGTTACCCGCAACGGACGCCTCAATACCTTCCGGGAGATCGTATTCAATGGGGTGAGAAAACCCGAGTTGCAAGACCAGTTTCTTTCCTTTGCTTTCGGCTTTGTAGCCCACACCGTTGACCTCTAGCTCTTTAGAAAAACCTTCCGAAACACCGGTTACGCAGTTGGCAATATTCGATGCCGTGGTTCCCCACAGCGCGCGATGGAATTTATCTTCAGGATCTTTCACGCGAACCACAATGCCTTCATCGGTTTTTTCCACGGTTGTAAAAGGATGAGTGACGCAAGTCAATGCACCTTTCGGACCTTTAACCATCACCGCCGTTTTTTGAATATCTACGGTGACAGATTCGGGCAACTTGAGAATGTTTTTACCAATACGGGACATAAGAATGAGTAATGAGTAGTTGGTAATTAGTAATGAGTATTTGGTGGATTTCTTTTTTCAAACTTCCTAACTACCCACTACTAACTACCAATTACACAGTTTAATATATTTCACACAAAATCTCTCCGCCCAAGCGACGTTTGCGCGCTTCTTTGTTGGTCATGATGCCGCGGGATGTGGAGACAAGAGCAATACCGAAATTCCCTAAGACGACCGGCAAATTCTTGGATTGTTTATACACGCGATGCCCGGGTTTGCTTATGCGCTTCAGTGTTTGAAATACCGGCTCTTTGTTTTCCGCATACCGTAGTTCCACAATCAACACATTTCGCGCCGCATCTTTTTCAACGCGAAGAATATATCCTTCTTCTGCTAAAAGATTGGCAACGGTGAGTTTCATGCGTGAATAGGGAATCTCTACGCTCGCTTTATGTACTTTCGCGGCGTTACGAATCCGTGTCAGCATGTCGGAAATGGGATCGGTCATATTTGAAATAAGGAATAAGTAGTAAGTAGTAAGCGGTAAGTAGTTTTAAAAATTTTACTTATTATTTACTACTTATGACTTACAGCTTTTATTTAATTACCAACTCGATTTGCGAATACCGGGAATTTCGGCTTTGTTGGCAAGTTCGCGGAAACAGATACGGCACATGTCAAAATCGCGCATATAGCTTCTGTTTCGGCCGCATCGCCAACACCGGCGCACAACCCGCGTGGAAAATTTGGGTTTTCGCCGTGATCGCTCTGCTTTGATAATAAGTGCTTTTCGTGCCATAAAGTTAATTGTTCTTTTCAAAAGGAATACCGATGTTTTCAAAAAATGTCAACCCTTTTTCACGATTGCCCGCATTCGTCGTCAAGACCACTTCTAACCCGTGCACCTTTTCAATTTCATCACTGCGGATTTCAGGGAACACCATGTGCTCGCGAAAACCAATGGTCAAGTTGCCGCCATTATCTACCGATGACCGTTTTAACCCGCGAAAGTCACGGACGCGCGGCAGAGCGACGTTGATCATCTTGTCTAGGAAATCATACATTCGGTTTCCGCGCAATGTCACCTTTGCTCCAATCACCATGCCTTGACGAATCTTAAAATTAGAAATGGATTTTTTGGCAAGCGTTAAAACAGGTTTTTGCCCAGTAATGCGCTCCAAGGTTTTGACCGCAACATCTTTTAAACCCGGATCGCCAATGGATTTGCCCAATCCAATATTGAGAGTGATTTTCTCTAACTTGGGCAACGCAAGACTATTGACTTCCTTGCCTTTAATTTGCAGGCTTTTAGAAATTTGCTTTGTTATTTTTTCACGAAGTGGATGCATATTAATCTAGAGATTCATTATGGGTGTCCATGCGCACTTTGGATTCGCCTTCAAATTTCACTTTGATGCGCGTGGGTTTTCCGCTCTTTGGCGAGACGATTTTAACATTCGAAATGTGCAATGGCGCGTCAAATTCAACGATTTGCCCCTTTTCCCCTTGCTTTGAGGATTTCAGGTGGCGTTTCATTTTATTGGCGCCCTCGACCACCACTTGTTCATCTTGCGGCAAAATCTGCATGACCTTTCCGGTCTTTCCTTTATCTTTGCCCGAGAGGATTTTTACGGTATCACCTTTGCGAATTTTCATAGGTTATAAAACTTCAGGAGCTAAAGAGGCTATTTTATCGAAACCGCGATTTTTCACTTCACGAGCCACTGGGCCGAAAACGCGCGTACCTTTGGGTTCTTTGGAATCTGCCGCCGCAAGAATCACTACGGCATTTTCATCGAATCGAATGTAGCTTCCGTCTTTGCGTCGCGTTTCTTTTCTTTGACGAACAATCACCGCATGTTGCACTTCGCCTTTTTTCACCATACCAAAGGGTACCGCTTCTTTAACCGAAACCGTGATGACATCGCCGATCCGCGCATACCGAGGTTTATAACCCCCAAGAACGTGAATACATTCCACAATGCGTGCGCCAGAGTTATCGGCTACTTTTAGACGTGAGCGTAATTGAATCATAGGAATCAGTAATGAGTATTTAGTAGTTCGTATTTTGGTTTTTTACTCTAACTACTCATTACCCATTACGAAATACTGATTACCCTCCAGTGTTTGCGTTTAGAAAGGGGTCGACAAGGGATAAAATGCACGACATCGCCCACTTTATGTTCATTTTTTTCATCATGAACCGCGTACTTCTTCTTGACCACATACGATTTATGATACTTTGGGTGGGTTTTGGAAGATATCACTTCTACGGTGATGGTTTTATTCGCCGCCGAAGATGTTACGATTCCTTTGAAAAATTTTTTCTTGGATGATGGCATAAAAGATTATTTACTAGACTTGTCCCTTAATACGCTTTCGTAGCGAAATTGTCAAATTTTGAGGCAAAATTGTTGAATAAATTTTGATGTTTAGCCGGAGGCTAAGCAGAGAAATTTTGAAACGATTTTGACCAAAATTTGGCAATTGCAGGTGAAATGGTATTAAGGGACGAGTCTACTAGATGTTTCGTCTGACACCGGAGGTTTCTGCCGCTTGGTTAAGGCTGTTAATAAATGCGCAATCTCTTTCCGGACTTCCCGAACCTTTCTAACATCTTTTTCCTGCGCAAGATGAAGTTTGCTTCGGAGTTTTTGCAACTCCGAACGTTTTTCGGCCAAGGCCTTTCCTAACTCGTTTTCAGTTTTTTCTTTGATGTCAGCAAACGTCATAAGAGTTCTACGAAGTTTCTTTCATGATAAATCGCGTTTTGATGGGCAATTTGTGCGATGCCAAACGCAAGGCTTCGCGCGCAACTTCTTCGGTGACTCCGTCCATTTCGAACAACATGGTTCCCGCTTTCACATGCGCAACATAATGATCTACCGCGCCCTTGCCCCCACCCATGCGAATTTCTCCACCTTTAAGTGTCACGGGTTGGTCGGGAAATATTCGCACCCAAATCTTTCCCCCGCGCTGAACAAAACGAGTCATGGCGCGACGCGATGCTTCAATTTGGCGTGCCGTCACCCAACTTTGTTCTAAGGCTTTTAAACCAAAGGTGCCAAAGCTCATAGTTAACTTCTGGGACGCAATCCCTTGGGGTCGGACTTTATGCCATTTGCGATGTTTAACTTTTCGTGGGGTTAACATAGAGAGACAGTAGTGGGTAGTTAGTAGTTGGTAATTTTCTTAAAAATTTATTTAAAAAATCTACTAACTCATTTATTGTTTTTCTTCTTCCGGCGTTTCGTCGAAAATTTCGCCTTTATAAATCCAGACTTTCACGCCAACGGCTCCGTAGGTGGTATGTGCCGCGTTTGTTGCGAAATCAATATCTGCGCGCAACGTATGCAATGGAACTTTTCCATGGGTCAAGCTTTCGGTTCGAGCAATTTCTGCGCCATTCAAACGGCCAGCCATGGTGATTTTGACTCCCAAAGCGCCGGCGCGTTCCACGGCTTCTAATCCGCGTTTCATGGCCTTACGAAAGGGAACACGTTTTTCAATCTGCTCAATAAGATTCTGCGACACCAGTTCCGCGCTTAAATCCGGTTTTTGAACTTCTTGAATCGTAATATGAATATGGATTTTCTGACTGCCTAAAAATTTTTGTCGAATCTCGTCTTTTAAATCATCGGCTTGTGTTCCACCGCGGCCAATCACCATTCCCGGACGGCTGGTATGAATAATAATTTTAATATCGCCTGCGGAGCGTTCAATCTCGATTAACGACACACCGGCGCCGCGCAATTTTTTCTTTAAGAAATCGCGGATCTTCACGTCTTCTTTCAGATACTGCGCAAATTTGTCTTTGGTAAACCATCGGCTAATCGCTCGACGATTCACCCCTAGACGAAATGTTTGTGGATTGACTTTTTGACCCATAATTTTTTTTATTCAGCGGTCAGCTGTCAGCAGTCAGTAAAGAATTTAGTTATTTTTTATTCTGATTTCTGACAGCTGTCTGCTGCCTGCCCGCCGAAGCAATTGCGGAGGAGGGACTGCTGTCTTTTGCCTTTTCCAGCGTCATGAGAATATGCGAGGTGCGTTTGCGAATCACACTTGCGCGTCCAAAGGCTCTGGGCTGGAATCGTTTTAACCTCGGCCCTTCGTTGACAAGAATACTTTTAATCACCAATTGTTCCGGATCCAGATGAAAATTATTTTCCGCATTCGCCACCGCCGATTGCAAGAGCTTCATTAATGGCTGCGATGCGTCTTTGGGAATAAAACGCAATCGTGCACGCGCTTCCGTTACATTCAAGCCCCGAATCGTATCGGCAACTAACCGAACTTTTCGCGGAGCGTTTCGAACAAATTTTGTGTGTGCGAGGATTTCCATAAAGTCAGGGATAAGTAGTAAGCGGTAAGTAATACGTATTTTTTAAAGCTTTACTTACTACTTATTACTTTCTACTTACAGCTTATTATTTAGAAGGTTTGCCGCCTGCGGCAGGTTTAGCGGCCGGAGCCGGAGTTGTGACTTGGGTAGCGGCGGCCTCTTGTTCGCGTTGCATTCTTCCCCCATGACGAGTAAATTTGCGTGTCGGTGAAAATTCCCCTAGTTTATGACCAACCATATTTTCTTCCACAAAGACTTCCAAATGCGTTTTTCCATTATGCACACCAAAGGTATGGCCGACCATCTCTGGAGTAATCGTACTGGAACGCGCCCACGTTTTAATCACCTGCCCTTTTTTGGCATTTTGGATTTTCTTAGTCAATCGCTCGTCGATGTAGAGACCTTTTTTAAGACTTCGGGACATAAATAGAGGCTGTAATGAGTAGTTGGTAGTGAGTAGTTATTTCTTCCGTCGTTGCATAATAAATTGATCGGACTTTTTGCCTTTGCGTCGTGTTTTGACGCCCAGAGCTTTCTTTCCCCATGGAGTTTTGGGTCCTTTTTTCAAACCAATCGAGGTATTACCTTCACCACCACCGTGAGGATGATCCACCGGGTTCATGGCTTTTCCGCGAACACGAGGGCGAATTCCCAAGTGACGCATACGGCCGGCTTTCCCTAAACGCACATTGCGGTTGTCCGGATTCGACATCATACCAATGGAAGCAAAACATTCTGGAGAAAACAAGCGTATTTCACCCGACGGCAGTTTCACACTCACGCGATTGCCTTCATGACTCATGAGAATAGCACGCATTCCTGCAGAACGCACTAATTGGCCTCCGCGCAAAGGGAAAAATTCAATATTATGAATGTCCATTCCTGCGGGAATATGTTTTAACGGCATGCGGTTTCCGGGTTTTGCCTCTACTTTGTTTTTGGAAGAAATGATGGCATCCCCTACCTGTAATCCGTCCGGCGCCAAGACATAAGCCAATTTTTTATCGCTGTATTCTACCAATGCAATGCGGGCCGTGCGGTTGGGGTCATATTCAATCGTTGCAACCGTCGCAGGTTTGTCGAGTTGCATTTGGTGAAAATCCACAAGGCGATACCGTTTGCGATTGCCTCCGCCCTGATGCCGAACTGTAATTTTTCCGTATTGATTCCGGCCCGAATGCTTTTTTAACGCAACCGTTAAACGCTTCACGGGCTTCGACGCCGTTATATCTTTATAATCATCCACCGATGAAATGCGGCGGCCAGGCGATGTAGGTTTGTGAATGCGAATGCCCATATTATGCGGTCAATGTATCGATATTAAAATCTGGAGGGAACGTGACAATAGCCCGTTTGGTCATTTTCCGCGAACCTTCGAACCGTCCGAAGCGCACAGGTTTTGACGGTCGAATAAGAACATGCACGGCAATCGGTGTTACACCATACAACACATGGATCGCTTTGGCAATCTCATTTTTTGTGGCATGCGCGCTGACGTGAAAAACCGCTTGTTTGTTTTCTAAAAGCAAAGAGGATTTTTCGGTGACTAACGGGGAAAGAATCAGGCTAACGTCACCGACCCGAATCTTTTTTTCAACAATCTTCGCAGGTTCTGCAGAAACTTTTTTGCCTTTCGATTCTTCTTTTACCGGAGCCGGCGCCGCGATTTTCTTGGCCGTTTCAATATTTTTTGGTGTATGGCGAACCTCTTGCTGTCTTTGCAATTGTTCTTGTTCTTGTTTTTTGCGGAATCGATCAAGAAATCCCATACGTTATCGTAAAAACGTTTTTTCTAAAACCGGTAAAGCCTCGACGGGCATTAAAAGAATATTGGCATGCGTGAGATCGTAAACGTTCATGTTGCGGGCTTCAATGGCATGCACTTTTTGAATATTTTTTACCGCCTTCATGACATTGGCGTTTTTTGCAGGCAAGGCAACTAGCACTTTGCGGCCCCCGAGTGGTAAACGATTCAACAACGCAATGAACGTTTTGGTTTTCGGATCCGCGAGTTCAAGTTTATCCACAAGGACGACGCTGTTCTCTTGGGCTTTGTCGGTGAGACAACCCAACAATGCCTGACGCTTCATTTTCGTGTTGATCTTTTTGGAAAAATTACGGTCTTTACGCGGGCCAAAGGTAATGCCTCCACCCTTCCAAAGTGGCGAACGAATAGATCCGTGGCGCGCGCGACCGGTGCCTTTTTGTTTCCACGGTTTTTTTCCACCACCCGAAACTTCGGCGCGGGTTTTGGTATGCGCGAGCACGTGTCGAATATTCGCATTGCGTGCCACAATCACCTGTTGAATGAGCTCGGGTTTGACGGCAACTTCAAACAATTTGGGGTTCAATTCTTGCGTCCCCTGCTTTGCGCCTTCTTGATTGTAAATATCGACCGTGACCATATTATTGTGCCTGAATATAAACAAGAGTATTGCGTTTCCCCGGGATTGCTCCGGAAATGCGCAAGCGATTATTTTTCGCATCTACTTCTACCACGCGTAATCCGCGAACGGTTTTTTGCCGCGCGCCCATGTGTCCGCCCATGCGCATTCCCGCAAAAACGTGGGATGGAAACGAGCTTGCGCCAATGGAACCCGGCATGCGTAATTGATCTTTGTGACCGTGACTTTTAGGAGAACCATGAAATCCGTGACGTTTGACCACACCCTGAAAACCTTTTCCAATGGTTTTGCCCGTCACTTTCACCGTGTCGCCCGCCGTAAAGAGCGATGCGTCCACAGCCTGCCCAACTTCACAACCCTCTAATGAATCCACGCGAACTTCTTTGAATTGTCGGAACGTTTTCCGTTCGGCTTTATGTGTTTTTTTTGTTATAGGCTCTACGCCCACCACCACGGCCATATAGCCGTCCTTTTCCATATTTTTGGTACGCGCAACGACCGCGGGGAGCACGCGAATTTGGGTAACAGGAACAACGCGACCTTTTTCGTCAAAAACTTGCGTCATTTCTTCCTTTTTTCCAACAACGAATTTCATTTCTGTATTGAGTAATTTATAGCGGCGATCAGATTGGCGTTAAGGAGTCACTCGCCGGAGGACACCAATGTAGTGACTCCGAACGGCAAGCTGATCGCGTAAACGGGGAAAAACAACTTTCTCTATTTAAAAACCGAGATAAAGGATCAAATCGCGACACAAGCGGGAAAGACCTTTGATCATTTATCTCGGTCCTTATGACTAATCTTGTTGTGCGTTCCTTTGTGAATTCGTTGTTAAAGTTTTCTGATACCCGTAGGTCACTGAAAACCGCAGCAAAGAATCTTACTTAGAGCCTGTTCATGATCTCTGTGCGAGGTGAAAAAGAATCATTTTTCAGATATTTTTTCGATGAATGAGGCGGCGATATGGTATATCGGCAACGAGTTCAGCGGAAAAATAGCGGGAAAATGAACTTTTTCAAGCCGCGCAAGAGATTGTGAACAGGCTCTTAGGACTTTTCAAGTTTGAGTGCAATTCGAGGCGCCGATGAGGAATGGAGCAAGCTGTACAGGAACGTACAGCGGCGAGTACCGCAATCGGCAACGAAGAAGTGCGCCAAAATTGAAAGTCCTATTACATTTTAATTTCAATGTCGACTCCAGCTGGCAGAGTCAAGCTCATCAACTGGTCAATCGTTTTCTCGTTGGTCTCCACAATATCTAACACGCGTTTGTGCACACGAATTTCGTATTGGTCTCGCGCGTCTTTGCGAATAAACGTCGATTTCAAAACGGTGTATTTACGTTTTTCCGTGGGCAGAGGCACCGGCCCAATCACTCGCGCGCCACTTCGCTCAACCGTATTAATAATGGTTCGAGTTGATTGATCGATAATTTTGTGATCTGCACCGCGAATACGAATGCGAATCCGCTGTTTGGCCTCCTCTTCTGGATTGTTCTGCACGGCTTTTGGTCGAGTCACCATAGTTGCAAGGTACAAGAAAGATTCACAAACCCCCCGACGTACGTCGGGGGGAGGTTTAACTTAATTGATAATTTTCGTCACAACGCCTGCGCCAACGGTTTTACCACCTTCACGAATAGCAAAGCGTTGCTGTTCTTGAAGGGCAATCGGAGCTCCGAGTTTTACACGCGCGGTAATGGTATCGCCGGGCATGACCATTTCTGTTCCTTCGGCTAACACTAATTCCCCTGTCACATCGGTTGTTCGAAGATAAAATTGCGGTTTGTATCCTTTGGTAAACGGCGTATGACGGCCACCTTCTTCTTTGGATAACACATAGATTTCCGCGTCAAATTCGGTGTGCGGGGTAATGGTTCCGGGCTTGGCCAACACTTGACCGCGCTCCACATCTTCTTTCTTTGTGCCACGGAGCAAAACGCCGGCATTGTCCCCTGCGCGACCTTCGTCCAAATTCTTGTTGAACATTTCGATTCCGGTCACCGTGGTTTTTTGCGTGTCATGAATACCGACAATTTCGACTTCTTGGTTGACTTTAATCATTCCGCGTTCAATACGACCCGTCACCACCGTTCCGCGACCTTCAATAGAAAAGATGTCTTCAATCGGCATGAGGAAATCTTTGTCCACTTCGCGTTTGGGTTCGGCAACATACGTGTCTAAGGTCTCAATAAGGTCTAACACGGGTTTCGACGCATCAGGATCCGAAGGATTTTCTAAAGCTTTCAACGCGCTACCACGAATAATCGGCGTATCGTCGCCAGGAAATTCATATTTATTGAGAAGATCGCGGATTTCGACTTCCACCAATTCAATAAGCTCCGGATCATCGACTTGATCGATTTTGTTCAAGAAAACCACAATATACGGCACGCCAATTTGACGAGCAAGTAGAATGTGCTCACGAGTTTGAGGCATGGGGCCATCGGCCGCTGACACCACCAAAATAGCGGCATCCATCTGCGCCGCGCCGGTAATCATGTTTTTCACATAGTCGGCGTGTCCCGGACAGTCCACATGCGCATAATGGCGCTTGTCGGATTCGTATTCCACATGCGCCGTGGCAATGGTAATACCGCGCTCTTTTTCTTCAGGAGCGTTATCGATTTCATCGACTTTCTTGTTTTGCGCAATTTTTCCGTGGGCGGAAAGCACTTGCAAAATAGCTGCAGTTAACGTGGTTTTACCATGGTCAACGTGGCCAATGGTTCCAACGTTCACATGCGGTTTGCTTCGATTGAATTGTTCTGCCATATAAATGGTTATTACTCAATGATGTTTTAAAATACGTTTGCGGCTGATGTTTTTGTAAACCATACCGCAAGTAGTCATCTTACTTATAAGCAAAATGCACTAGCGATTATATCAAGCCCTTAAGGATTTTGCAAGTGTTTCAGGGTTTACCGACCGAATCTTTGTGAAAATTTCAAAATATCCGCTAATATTACTAAAAATATTTACTGTCTGCTGCCTGCCCGCCATTGCCTACGGCTGCAGGCGTTAGCAGGCGGGACAGCTGTCAGCTGATCGCTATCTATTTTTCTACCTTTTTAACCGTTGTCCCTGTAGCCTGCGCTTTGATTTTTTCCGCAACATTGTTTGGCACATCGGCATAATGCGAAAATTCCATAGAATAACTGGCTCGGCCTTGCGTCATGGAGCGTAACTGCGTTGCATAACCAAACATTTCTGCCAAAGGCACAAGAGCTTCAATCACCTTCATGGTGCCGCGGTCAGTCATTTCGCGGATTTGCGCGCGCTTAGAATTCAGATCCCCAATAACATCGCCCATGTTTTGCTCGGGGGTTATAACCGCCACTTTCATTAACGGCTCTAAAATAACCGGCTTGGCTTGCTTGAAAGCTTGATGCACGGCCATTTTTGCCGCGATTTTAAACGCAATTTCCGAGCTATCGACTTCATGGTAGCTTCCATCGGTCACCGCGGCTTTAACATCTAATACCGGATAGCCCGCCAGCACACCTTCATGCATGGCTTCAGCCGCGCCTTTTTCAACCGCCGGAATATATTCTTGCGGAATGTTTCCGCCGCGCACTTCGTTTTCAAATTCAAATCCTTTGCCGGTTTCGTTCGGTTCTACGCGAATCACACAGTGCCCGTATTGTCCGCGGCCACCGGATTGTTTAATGTACTTGCCTTCGGCTTCGGCTGTCCCACGGATGGTTTCTTTGTACGCCACTTGCGGCGCTCCGACATTGGCTTCCACGCTGAATTCGCGCTTCATGCGATCCACAAGAACTTCCAAATGTAACTCGCCCATGCCCGAAATAACGGTTTGCATGGTTTCTTCATCGGATTTCACGCGGAACGTCGGATCTTCACCAGCTAGCGCAGACAGCGCCATACCCATTTTTTCTTGGTCAGCCTTGGTTTTGGGTTCAATGGCAATAGAAATGACCGGTTCCGGGAAGACAATATTTTCCAACACCACGGGTTTATCCGTGTCTACTAACGAATCGCCGGTTGTAGTGTCTTTTAACCCTACGGCCGCGGCAATGTCTCCGGCATAAATCGCGTCGATTTCTTCGCGCTTATTGGCATGCATACGCACAAGCCGCGAAATGCGTTCTTTCTTTCCGGTGCGCGGGTTTAACACATAGCTTCCGGATTCCAATTTGCCGGAATACACGCGAACGAACGTCAATTTCCCCACATACGGATCGCTGGCAATTTTAAACGCTAATGCCGCCAGAGGTTCTTCGTCTTTTGCGTGTCGCTCCACAATTTTTGTCGGGTCGTTAATATCGTGCGCTGTTACCGGCGGAATTTCATGAGGCGACGGCAAATAATCCACCACGGCATCTAACAAACGTTGCACGCCTTTGTTCTTTAACGCCGAACCGGTTAACACTGGCACAAATTGATTAGCAATCGTGGCTTTGCGAATCACGGCCTTGACCTTTTCTAATGGTAACTCCTTGCCATTTAAAAACAGTTCCATTAATTCTTCATCATTTTCTGCCACCGCTTCCATTAATTTTTGGCGATACTCGTCATAAACCGCTTTCATGTCTTCCGGCACATTGGTTTCTTCCACATCTTTGCCTAAATCGTCTTTATAAATGTACGCTTTGCCGAGTAACAAATCGACAATGCCCACAAACGTGTCGCTTGAGCCAATCGGCAATTGAACCGGGTGCGCATGCTTGGTTAGACGTTCATGAATCATGCTCAAATCTTTATAAAAATCCGCGCCGATGCGATCCATTTTGTTGATAAAACAAATGCGCGGCACTTTGTATTTTTCCGCTTGATGCCAAACGGTTTCGGATTGCGGCTCTACGCCGGCAACGCCATCAAAAACCACCACGCCGCCATCTAACACGCGCAAACTACGCTCGACTTCCACGGTAAAATCTACATGGCCCGGTGTGTCGATAATATTGATGCGTTTGTCTTTCCAAAAACAGGTGGTAGCGGCCGAGGTAATGGTAATGCCACGTTCGCGTTCTTGCTCCATCCAGTCCATTTCTGCCTCGCCTTCATGCACTTCCCCAATTTTGTGTTTTTTGCCGGTATAAAAAAGAATACGCTCGGTAACCGTGGTTTTTCCGGCGTCAATGTGGGCAATAATGCCGATATTAATCGTGTTTTCTAAGGCAAAGTCACGGGGCATAATGAGTAGTTGGTAGTTAGTAGTTGGTAGTTAGTAGATTTCTTAATAATTTATTTAAAAAAACCTACTATCTACCCGCTACCATCTACTATCTTGTGTTATGCGAAATGGGCAAAAGCGCGATTGGCCTCGGCCATGCGTTGAACGTCTTCCTTTTTCTTCATGGCATCGCCACGCCGCTCGGACGCATCAATAAATTCTTCGGCTAATTTTTCCCGCATAGGTCTCCCGCTACGCGATTTGGCCGCGCCAATAATCCATCGTAAGGCAAGCGCTAGACGTCTATCGCCGCGCACTTCAATAGGAATTTGGTAGTTCGCGCCACCCACACGGCGAGATTTTACTTCCAAAATCGGCGAGACATTCTTAATCGCCCGATCAAAAACGTCTAACGGATCTTGCTTGGTTCGTTCAGAAATAATTTCAAAACAATCGTAGACAACACTTTGGGCAACACTTTTTTTGCCGCGTTCCATGATCAAATTAATAAATTTGGCAATCATGACGCTATTAAATTTTGGATCTGCTTGAATTTTTCGTTTGGGAGAGGGTTTTCCGCGCATACAAAAATTAATTAGGCTTTGGGCCGTTTGGTTCCGTAAATCGATCGGCTACGTTTGCGACCATCCACGCCTTGCGCGTCGTAACGCCCACGCACAATGGTATAACGGACACCGGGCAAATCTTTCACACGACCGCCGCGCACCATGACAATGGAGTGTTCCTGCAAATTGTGTCCTTCACCCGGAATATACGCCGTGACTTCCATACCGTTAGATAACCGAACACGGGCGATCTTGCGCAGGGCAGAATTCGGCTTTTTGGGTGTTGTTGTTGTCACTTTTAAACACACTCCCCGCTTGAACGGAGACCCCACCAGCGTGGTAATGCGTTTGCGACGAATCGGATTAAAATTGGATTTCAGCGCCGGGGTCGGAGATTTTCTTCCTTTGCTTTGGCGACCTTTGCGCATGACCTGACTCATGGTTGGCATGATGTTTTTGGGAACGTTAAACAGTAAATAAAACGTTTAGGACAGAGGAGAGATTACCACTAAACGCGAGGAAAGTCAATGATTCAAGCTACGAGTAAGCGATCGGATTGTTGCAAAGGCGACACTCGGCGGAGCAATCCAATGCGTGGCGCCGTGTAACAAGCCGATCGCGTACTCATCTAAACATGACTTTGCGAGCGAATGCAACGCGTACAAACCATCACTCTCTTGCCATCTATCTTTTTTCTTTGCAAGTTGATATATTGTTTTCTCTTGGTGGCTATGTTAGAGTGACTGCGTGAAACTCCGTTGAGCGCCCCGCGATTGCATTGAAAACACGTTTTTGACATATTATAGAGATAATAGGAGTTTCGCGTTTGAGTGCAATTCGAGGCGACGGCGAGGAACGGAGTAAACTGTACAGGAAGGTACAGTGTCGAGTACCGTAGCCGTCAACGAAGAAGTGCGCCAAACGCGGAAATCCTCATTAAGATCGAAAGAACGATACCATTAAACTGTCACCACGTCAAGAAATGATTATTGAGCAACTTTTTACTCAACCCGCGCTTTTCTTTGTCTGGTTATTGGCCATTATTTATGCCCTCACGGTGCATGAGTTTTCGCATGCCCTTGCAGGTGATCTTCAGGGCGATGACACGGCGCGAAGTCAAGGCCGATTGACCCTTAACCCCATGGCCCACATTGAATGGTTTGGGCTGATTTTTTTGCTTTTGGCGGGTTTTGGATGGGGCCGACCCGTGCCGTTTAACCCCTTTAATCTACGCAACAAGCGATTTGGCCCATTTTTAGTGGCGCTTGCCGGGCCGTTTGCCAATCTTCTTTCCGTGGTGATATTTGGCTTTGCGTTAAAGTTATTACTGTCATTTACCGCGCTTCCGGCCGATAACCTCTTAATCCTCTTTTTGTTTATTTTGGTGCAATTAAATCTTGTGCTGTTTTTGTTTAACCTTATTCCCCTGCCGCCGCTGGATGGCTCCAAAATCTGGTCGGTTATTGCCCCGGATTTCTTTGAGCGCATTGGGCCACAACTGGAGCGCATGGGTCCGATTATTTTACTTGCCATTCTCTTCATGGACGCGATTACGCCCGTGTCTTTTTTAGGCGCGCTCTTCCAATGGGCGTCAAACATTGTGTTTGGATTCTTTCTCTAATCTCTAGGAGGCGATCGGATTGTTGCAAAGGCGACACTCGCCGGAGGACACCAATGCGTGGCGCCGTGTAACAAGCCGGTCGCCGACAACTTTTTTCAAAACCAAAACCCCCGCGCAACGTTTGCACGGAGGGATCCTTGGGCCCCTTTTTTGTACACCATCTAGATCCCCGGAAGATAATGAGCCCCTCATGCATGGTAAGCGTAGTGCCAGTTTAAAACCAGCAGAAGTTTCCATCATGAGCACAGGCTTGTGGTTGTCTTCAGAGAGTCGTTCGCCTCACGCTGAACATGATCTTTGCGAATCCCCTCTATCCGATTCCCATGGGTGTATGAATGACGAATCAGATGAATGTACAATATCATTGGCAGGAGCACCTTTCATTGTAGAACGTGGCTTCAGCCTGTCAACCCATTTTTGCGCTGTAACCCCGTGGATAAATTCGCTTTGATGCTAAGCCTGCGACAAGCGTATGTGGAAAAGTCAAAAATTGCGCTAACAATTGCGAACGTCATATTTGCTCATAGAAAAAGGGCTCGGAATCCCTATCTTCGTGAAGAAAAACCCGCCGATAAGAGTATTTTTTATCACGTCGAATATCGGTGAGATACCGAATATCCCATTTTTTATTTTGCACGTTATAAACCGGCACTCCATGATAGGGCAAAATTTTGGTACTCGACGAAATCGGGAAAATACCAAGACGATGGGGCTTTGGCGAAACAGTCAAAGGTAAATAATCTGGTACAACTTTCTTGGGGAAATGTATATCGTCCTTTGTTTTAAGGTAAGCAAAATACAAAAGGATAGCTTTATGAGCATTTTGTTGCAGATTTTTCCGTATTTTCAGCGCACGGCTCGAAAGCTGTGAATCTTTGAAAGAATGATTGTAAACATCCAGAAGCTGATCTTCGGCATACTCGCAACTTTTGACAATGCGAAAAACAGGCTCTAACACGGCGCGGTATTTCGTCATAAATCCTTTGTCTTTTTTTTGGTATAGTCTCTTTGCCTCCTTAAGATTACGGGAAAAACACAATTTAAAATCTTCATTACGTTCCATATCTGAAAGTTTTTTGAATCGTAGCGCCTGCGGAAAACCTAAGCTTTTATTAAGACACCTTAAAAAAAGATCATAGGCTAAATAGTCCCGCGATGGAACACCAGCGAAATCACCAAAAACGCCTTCGGTAAAAATCGTTATAAAAGCGCCAGGTGGATAAATACTTTTAATCTGTTGAGTGATAAAAAATAACCGTTGCAATGCTAATAGCTCCCCCATATCGGGAAGAAACCGATGCGTTTTTAATGGCACGGGTATTTTAAAAGGAAAACCTAAGATGGTGAAAGCTAACGGCCTTTGATGTGAAATAAAATAATGGAATCTTTTCTTCCAATCCGCGCGAACATCGAGAATATATTTTTTCGGTCCAAAACAGACGGCGTCATCAAGAAAAAAAGACAGAATACGATCACTTATCTCTTTGCCATAAACGGAAACCCGCGGTTGAGGAACGTGACGCAAATATTTTTGAATATCGCGTAAAGTAACAATTTTGTCACTCTTGAGGAAGGGATCAACAATTTTTTTGTTCCGAGGATTATGGAATCCTTTAGAAGGATAAACGTAAGGGTTCGAACGCATAGGATTTTTTAGAGAGTAGTAAGTATCATTACAACGTATTTATGAGTGGCGGGCAAGGTGTGGCGACCCTGCCCGCTTGTGTTACCTCCTTTCTTGCCAGTAGAAGACATACGACGCGTTACCGGCGGCCGTCGAGCTGATTTCGTTCGCCTGAACGCGAACCGGTTCGTGCCCGTTGCCGAGCAGTCGCGATTCGGGCTCAATGCGCACGGAAAATTGCCCGCGGTCTTCGGCTTTCAGAACCGTCCCGCCGTGTTGCGGGAAACCGCTTCCCCAGATGTCCGGGGAAAACCGACCCTTTTCCGTGATGGCGGCATCGATATATGGCCGGCCTAAGATTTGCCGAAGCCATCCGGCCTCTTTGCGCGCGGCGCTCAACTTAGCCATTTCGATGGCGACTTGCCGAGCGTGCACCCAGACCGCCTCCGGAATCGCGGAACAAACCTGTTCCCATGGTTTTTCCCGACTCGTGTATTGCCACTGATACGCTTCCTCGGGAAGATCAACATGGGGCAGGCTACAACAGATGGCGTAAACCATTCCCGGAGGAGGTTCGCCAACCGTAGCCTTCACCCGCTCCGTCTCGAAACTGGGAAGCTCGGCAAACCGCATGAACGGCGCATACCGGCTGGCCAATGTTTCAACAGGGGCTCGGCGGTGCATCGCCTCTTCTGGGGTCCAGCCCATCAGCATGGACTGCGGCACCTCGTCGACGACTACCACCTCGATGCCTTGTTCGTGATACAGACGCACTTTTGCGTCGAGCATCATGAACCAGAACACGGCCCAGAAATCCCCAAGCCGAGGCAAAAGGATGTCGGGTTCGAGAAATTTGAAATGGTTCCTCGCATGCCCCCCGACTGCCCACTGGATGCCGATGGGGCTCGGTTTCTCTTGAGCTCGAGCCGCGCTGATAGCACGAAGAAGTTTCTCCCATTCCGCCGCGTCCATTTTGGAACGCGTGTGGCGTTGGAAGATCCGAGTAAGCCCTTCCATATCCATGGGCCGACGCGAATCCGTGAAATTTGCGACCTTCTCGGTCACAATACCCATCATGCGCGTAGTCTCGCGCTCGAAAGTTGTTTGCATGTTTCCTCTTTGGCATAAAGGTCATACCACACGACCTTTTTTCAACAGAGAAGAGAAATTCAATGCTCAAAAAAGGTCGCGTGGCAGAAAATGTAAAGGTTCGAAATACAAAAAACCCGGCTTTTAGTGCCGGGCTTCAATGAGCAGTCTTAGAAAGTTAAATACAAAAGCGCAACACTAAAAGTCACTAATAAAACACGTGCGCCAAGAATCACAGAAAAATCGTTTGGTGTGTTGATTAGAACTGAGAAAAGAAATTTGTGAGGTCATAAATAAGGAATAAGGGGGACGTCTTGCCGCCTCTTCGGATGAAGAGACGACGGGACCACACTCGATCTCCCTTAACTTGGGAGCACGGCATCTAAAAAAGCTGGCTTCTGTGCCAGCTCATGTTTGGTATTTTCTAAAGAAATTCTTCTCTTTAATGCCTTAATTCCTTTGGAGAGCTAGCAACGTGCGCATTTGCAATAACCATTGCAAAAAATCCACGTGTATTCATGACGGGTTTCCAAAGATGATAGCAAAGTTTGGCTGAAGTAAATTCCATAATAAAAACAGTATAAAGGATGATAGCAGAACCTGTCAAACGCCCTTTTCCACAATGAGATCGGATCTTAAAACCCCTTTTGAGATCGGATCTAAAGGGGTCATTTTAGATCCGATTTCATGACATCCAGAGCTTTTTGTAACACCGCATCATCAACACTATACGCCAAGCGGACATGGGTCTTTTTTTCAGAAAACGTCGATCCGGGCACGAGCAACAACTCTTTTTCCAGTGCCTTTTTCATAAAATCGGCTTCATCGCCAACGTGCAAGAACGCATAAAATGCGCCTTCTAAATCGTATGGCAACAAAGACGTAGACGCGAGCGCCGCATGAATGCTGTTCCGTTTGCGCACAAATTGTTTATGTAAGGTTGAATAGTCTACCTGTAGTGAAGCTTTTAGCGCATGTTGCGCTGGTACCGGCGCACAAACATAAAACACCTGCTGAACTTTCACCATTTGTTCAATCATTTCGGGTGGCGCACAGACATACCCCACGCGCCAACCGGCAAGCGACGCGGTTTTCGACGGACTCATAATCGTTACCGTGTGCGGGTAAAACGCTCCAATGCTTATGTGCTCGCGTTCGTCGTACACATATTCTTCGTACACTTCATCGCTAATAATCACCACATTGTTCTTTTGCGCAATTTCTGCCAATGCACGGAGTTCTTCTTCCGTGTACACCACTCCGGACGGATTATTCGGCGTGTTTATAAGAATCGCTTGGGTTTTCGACGTTACCGCATCACCAATGGCATCAATAGGCAAACGAAAATGCGGGTACGACGAAATGTAAACCCCCTTCGCGCCGATAAAATCGATTTGCTGTTTGTACAACACAAAAAACGGGTCAATAACGATTATCTCATCGCTGGCATCAAGTAATGTCCATAACGCCAAACACAAACCCGCCGTTGCGCCGCTGGTAATAATAATGTTGTCCGCCGTTGCCGTAATCTTGTTTTTTGTTTTTAATTTGTCGGCCAGCGCGCGTCGAACACCTTCATCGCCTGTGGTAACGGTATAACCCGGTGCATCGTGGTAAATATGATCCACTGCAGCTTTCACCACATTTGGCGGAATGGGATTTAATGGCGAGCCCAAACTAACATCAATCGGATTTTTGAGACTTTTCACCATTTCAAACATTTTTCGCACACCAGACGCATCAACGCGCAAAATGGTTTGAGAAAATTTCATAACGACTTCTTTAACATTTTTTCGCGCTCTAAAATTTCTGTGACGCCGATAAGATCGTGAAAATCTTTCATGGACGCCATGTGTTCCCCGCTTTCTGCCATGCCGGTTTTTTTAAGTTCAGAAAAACTTTTTTCCAATGCCTGCATCATGACTAGCAAACTCATGGTGGGGTGCGCAATAAGGTTAAAACCTAATTTTTCGTATTCCTTTTGTGGCAACACTGGTGTTTTTCCGCCATGCAACGCGTTGACAAGCAAATTTGCGCCCTTAAATGTTTCACCAATCTTTTTTAATTCTACCACAGATTCCGGCGCTTCAATAAACAAGACGTCAGCGCCAGCGTTTAAGTAGGCGTCACCGCGACGCAAGGCTTCATCTAGTCCGTGAACGGCCCGCGCATCGGTGCGCGCCATGATCCATAAGTCTTGTCGCGATCGGGCTCGTGTGGCAATGGTTAATTTCCGCACCATGTCTTGTTGCGAAATAATCTGTTTACCGGAAAGATGCCCACAACGTTTAGGCAGAACTTGATCTTCCAAAAAGATGCACGAGATGTTTTCTTCGCGCTCGTATTCGGTAATCATGCGTTCAATATTCAAAAAATCGCCGTAGCCGCCATCGCCATCCACTAAAACCGGAAGCTCAACAGCACGCACAATGTCTTGGACCGCATCGCGCATTTCGGTGTACGAGAGAATACCAAAATCCGGCAAACCGTAGCGGCTCGCGGCAATGCCAAAACCCCCAATGCTCATGGCTTTAAAGCCTACCCGCTGAATAATTTTTGCTGTTAACGCATCGTGCGCGATGGGTAGTAACAAGCTTTTCTGGTTTTTGAGAAGTTGTTGAAGGGAAGGCATAGAAGTAAGGGATAAGACTATTATTTTGAAATCGGATCTTAAATGGGGGTTTGAGATCGGATCTCAAAGGGCTGTTTTAGATCCGATCTGAAAGGTCTGAAAGGTGGGGCGGGGGTCGATGCGGCGAACCGTCGACCCCCTTGTGCCTAGCGCTCCGCAGGCGGGACAGCCGAGTCATGGCCGTTTTGAAGCCAAAACTCATACTCGTCCCGCTCCTCGTTGTAGCGCTCCTCGGCCTCTGCGTCGGCCGCATCGAGCGGCCGGGAGAGGACTTCGAGCTCCTCGCCGGAGAGATCTTCCCGGAAGGCTCTTACAAGCACCGGGAAGCGCCGCATTTTCCAGTCTACGCCGCGTGGCATAGACTCCTCCTTTCGAAAAGGGGTAAAACGAAAAACCGCCCCGGTGGGCGGTCAGTGGTCGTTTAGCGCTTTGAACGCGCTTTTCTTTAACGACTACATATTCCGTCCACCGTTTGAGTGGAAGAAATAATAGAAGCTAAAGAAAAACGCATTCACTTTTTTATTCATAAAAATATGATAACGCAATAAGGATATAACTGTCAAATCCAAATTGGATCCTAAAAGGCCATTTGAGATCGGATCTCAAAAGCCATGAAAAGATCCGATTTCAAGAAAGATGCTCTTCGATGCGCTTGTAGGAATGAATCTCTTCGGGGGCAAACCAGTGTTGAATTTCGTGTTCCGCCTCTTCCGGTGTTTCTGACACATGCACAATATTCATCACAGCCCGTTTTTCTTTGTTGGCAAGCGCCGGAGATTCCGAAGAATAATCGCCCCGGACGGTTCCAATCGCCGCATCGACCGGCATGGTTTCGCCCATCAATTTGCGCGTCACATCTACGGCATGCGCGCCTTGCACCACCATTTTTACCAAGGGCGCAGAAACCATAAAATTCAATAACCAATCGCGCACCATGGGGCCAATTTCTTCTTTTTTGTCGGTGCCTAATTCTTTAATGGCATCGTACCCATATTTTGCGTAGGTCTTGAGAGTTTTCTCGCCCAACCGATGCACCCATTCATCGTTCTTGGGGTAATGATCATCAATTTGTTGGCGCGTGGGTTGGAACATTTCCAAAGCCACCACCTTAAGGCCGCGCTGTTCAATGCGTCGAATAATCTCGCCGGTTAAGCCTTTCACCACGCCATCGGGTTTGACCATCACAAAAGTGCGCTCTTCTCGTGGATGTTTGTGCATAAAA
>CAZRYK010000008.1:1708-27525 GCA_964604315.1 uncultured Gammaproteobacteria bacterium | reverse complement strand
TTTTCTGTTGGCAAAATCTCGCCGTAACTTTCTAACAACCGCCGCACGTCAAGTGTGTCGGTTTTTTTAGTTGTTGGTTGAATAAGAAAGCGGACGGATTCGGAAAACGGGGGATAGGAAAATTGTTTTCGCAAAACGAGCTCATCTTTGTAAAAGCTTGGCGGGTTTGCAAGAGATAATAACACCGGATGATTGGGGTCGCGCGCTTGAATAGCCCAAAGGGGAATGTGGAAACTTTCCACAAGGGTTTGAAACTGCGATAGCAATGACCACGCGGCTTCGTTGCGCGCATAGGTCGGCGGGAAAAGTAAATGCTCAAACGATAAGATCCCCAAAAACCCTACGTTGGTCCAATTAATTTTTTCCATGCCGTACGACGTCATAATAAGAATATCGGCGTTGTCGGAAGAATGCGTAAGGCTCGTGAAAACGCCGATCTTTTTTTGAGGGAATAACGTTGCCACTTCTTTCTCTACGTCATCGATTGTGCGGTTGAAACGCACGACGTTGTTCGAGCCGCAGTGAGCGCAGGTGGGGGATGTTTTTTCGTCAGCAGGGGTATGGCAATCTTGGCAATGATAGCGAGGGACTTGTTGAGTTCGATTAAAAAAGAGGACACAACGTTTTCCGCGGCCGAGCGCATGATGCATGTTCTGCTCTAAGGAAAATGTCATATCGCCGGTCCGAAGCGTTTTTTCTTCCCGCGCTTTATCAATAATCAGCGGCAAAAGTGGTTTTGAAGGGTGTGCAAAATGCTGAATGACATTTTTTTGAATCAAAAATTCTGTTTCTACCGATGGATAGCGACTCACATACGCAATAGGACTCTTCCACGCGTGATGAATGTAAGATAACAAATCCTTTAAGTGGTACCGCGGGTTTTGATCAAAGTTTTTGTGATACGCGCTTTCTTCGCTATCTAAGATAAATCGCGTTCCTTCTGCGTAAGGAAAAAAAACCGCACTTTTTACTCCGACAACGTTTTTTGTTTTTTGCGATTGAACAGACTCCCATGCGGCAAGATGGGCGTTTTTAGAAAGTGTTTCTGGAACAAAGAGCGTGTTGATTTTGCAATCCTTGGGTAATACGCGAAAGAAGTTTTCCGCCTCGGGAAACGTTGGGAAAAGAATGCATGTGGGTGTGGCTTTTCGCAAGAGGTGAATATAAAAAACCCAACGGTGCGCAAGCGTGGGCAATTGGTAAAAAGCAAAATCTGATGCGTCGATATTTTTTAAAAGTGGCGCGATGTTGTGAAGAACATCACGGGGAATCGAGACTGATTGCGCGTCTGGAGTTTGCAACGTTACAGGTTTTTTTCGAAGTACGGCATCTGGTACGCAGGTCTTTAAAGCCAACGCCATCGACACGCCAGTGAACGCCGCGAACCATTCTAAAAAATCGCAATAGGTTAATGGCAGTGGCTTAATACCTTCAACGGTACCTTCTACGGTTGAAATCTTTTTAAACGGCGGTTGTTTTTCGGTCAACGACCACACAAGGCCCAACATGCGCTGGCCTCTTAATCGCACCCAAACAAAACTGCCTTTCTGAAGGCGTGGGGTTAGTTCTTCAGGTACGCGATAGACAAAGTCATCTAATCCGCGCAACAGGCGCGTCCGGGGAATAATGCGCGCATATATAGACATCACACTAAGCGGTTATTCAACCTCAACTTCGATCACGCCGCCGTCTTCATGCAAGTCCAAGACCCGTTGCGTCACAAAGGAAATTTTGTTGAATTTATATCCTAAATCCGTAAAGCTTTGCGCATTGGGAAAACGGTATTTTTTCCCATCCGAAATAACGTAGACAGCTCCACGGGTTTCTTTGGATGTCACTAAATAGCCATCGGGAATGGTTAACGGCGTGCCTTGGTCATACGCATCGATTTCTTCTTGAGCAACAGCCACGGGTTTGCGGGCGCGGAATCGCGTGTCATAAATGACACGATCATAGATGGGGTGCGCAATACCGGTTTCATCAATATAAATGATTCCGCCACTTGTGCGCGATTGCAATAAGCGATCCGTGGGAATATCGGCAAGCGAGGTGATAGGGCTTCCTTCGGGAATTTGCGATATTTCTTCGTTGGAAAGATTCAGAATTTCTTCGGGATTCACGCCAGACACCCGAAGCACTTCGCGATTGGTAAACCCGCGCCTCTTGCCGCTTAACACCATATAGACCGTCCCCCATGGTGCGCGCACAACGGTTCCGTTGGGTACAATAATGGGCGGCGCATCTTCGTATGCTCCCAGACTATTCGGTGTGGCATCTATAGCAAGTCCGGCGTCAAAGTTTAATCGTAAGGCGACATCGCTCACAATCTCGCTTTTTTTCCCATCCTGAATCACATAATACGCGCCATCTTCCGTCGAGCGGAGCAATGTGCCATTTAAATAATCCTTGGCAAAGTAGCGTTGCATGATGGTATGAAACAACTCCACCCCATGCGTATGCGGTGTGTAATTATATTGTCCGGCGGTGGCAAGGTTTGCAGGCGTGACGAGCGTGCCATCGATGTTGTACGTTTCCCCAACTTGATGGCGGAAGCGGCCAGGTTCATCGTAGTAACGCGCAAATTGTTTTGCCGTCCAATTAATTTGGTTATAAAAACCCTTGAATTGTTTAATCGCCGGATCATCTTTACTGCAACTGTCGCACACACCAAAACCTGTTGCCCAATCGAGCGCGCGCGCCGTTGGGCTTTCGTCGGTAATCAAACTTTGTTCTTTTTGGATAGTTGCCAACAACACCCGCTGGCTGACGTTGTAATATTTTCCCGCATCGTAAATCACTTGCGCCGCGGTTTTGGTTTTCCCAAAAGGGTCGGTGATGGAGTATTGTGCTAGATAACTTCCTTTTTCCGTTAAAAAGGATTGCAGTCGAGTGGCAGACATGGCATCGCCGTCGCGCAAGTCCGAATCGGCCAGGACATTATTGGGGTTAAAAGTGCCAGCGAAAATCGGCGTTGGTAAAATAAGTGTTGCTAATAACCCCGTCGTCAAAAAGGCGGACACAAAAAAAGTTTTTTTCATAGGATTTTCGTAGGAAAAATGTTCATGCGCTGCTTCTAGTATAGCATAGGGTCAAAATGGTTATCCACAGGAAAAGTGGAGTAATAATTACCCCATTTTTAGTTGACATTTGCCAACTTTTTTGTCATTCTTGGTATGAGGTCATCTAAAAATGACCAAAGGTCTTTTTCTCCCGCATCTTTCAGCGCCTTTTCGGCTGACATCGCCTCATCCTCCTCGAAATATCTCGATATTCCTCGTCGTGCTTCGGCGATTTCATCTCAAAAAGTCGCTCGAAATATGCGAAAGCTCATTTTTAGATGACCTCTATATGAATGATATTCAACCGCTTCGCACCCGTTTTGCACCATCGCCAACGGGCCAGCTTCATCTTGGGGGAGCGCGAACAGCGCTTTTTTCCTATCTTTTAGCCAAGAAGACCGGCGGGAGTTTTATTGTGCGCATTGAAGATACGGATCAAGAGCGTTATGTGGAAAACAGCGAAGATGGGATTTTTGAGGGGCTGGAGTGGCTGGGAATGGTTCCGGATGAAAGCCCGCGGCACGATGGCGCGTTTGGACCGTACAGGCAATCCGAGCGTCTATCGTTATATGAGAAATACGCGCAGGAGCTTTTAGAAAAAGGCGCGGCGTATTATTGTTTTTGTTCGTCAGAAGAATTAAAACACATGCGCGAGGAGCAGATAGCCAAAAAGCAAGCGCCTAAATATGATGGCCGTTGTCGAAATCTTTCTCACGAAGAGGTCGAGAAAAAATTACAAACAGCACAGGTCAAGCCGGTGATTCGCATGAAGATTCCAGAAACGGGTGTCACAACTTTTCGTGATCTTATTCATGGGAAGGTTGCGTTTCAGAACAAGGACTTAGATGATCAAGTGCTTTTGAAGTCCGATGGATACCCGACGTATCACTTGGCGGTGGTGGTGGATGATCATTTAATGAATATCACCATGTCTGTCCGTTCTGAAGAGTGGTTGCCGTCAACGCCAAAGCATGTATTGTTATACAAAGCCTTTGGGTGGCCTATGCCAGAAACTGCACATCTGCCGCTGGTGTTGAATAAAAATCACGCTAAAATGAGCAAGCGTAAAGATGGTGATGCGGTGTGGATATCGACGTATAAAGAAAAAGGCTACTTGCCCGAAGCGGTGGTAAATTATTTGGCGTTTTTGGGGTGGAATCCTAAGACCACGCAAGAAGTTTTTAGTCTGCAGGAACTTATTGATGTCTTTGATTTAAAAAATGTGCACAAAGCCGGCGCGGTTTTTGACATTGACCGTTTGGATTATGTGAACAGTTTGTATATTCGTAAACTTTCCGCAACCGATTTAGCAACGAAAGCCTTACCGTTTTTACGCAAGAAAGATTTTGTGACTGTTCTGCATAATGCCATGCACACCCAAAGTGGACGTGAAATTTCGCAAGAACTCCTTACCCGTGTTGTGGGATTGGAACAGGAACGTATGAAGCATCTGGATGAGGTAGGGGAGTCGACGCGGTTTTTCTTCTTAGAAGATGTCGATGTTGCGGCGCAAGATTTAATATGGAAGAAATCCGATAAAACAAAAACACATCAAGCCCTATTTGACGTTTATAAAATATTGGAAAGCTTGGAAGAAAAAGATTTTGCGCAAAAAAATCTTGAGCAATTGCTTTTTGATTATATTCAAAAAAACGGGTGGGGGAATGGGGACGTGCTTTGGCCCTTGCGCATGTGTTTAACCGGCCAAAAAGCCAGCCCATCGCCGTTTGAGTGCTTAGAAATCTTAGGAAAACATCTATCGTTAGCCCGTATTCAGAAGGCATTAGCCAAGTTGACGTAGAGGCTCTTTTCAGAAGTCTATGTTTATGGTATAATAGCAACTATAGTAGCGATTCGCGTGGCGTTACGTCGTTACGCATTGGATGCTCCGCCGAGTGACTCCTTAACACCCCGCGAGTCGCTACCATTTATACAAAGCTTATTCTAGGAGAAAAACAAAAAATGCATCTTCGAATAAAAGACATTCTCCTTATTGGAGTCTTAGCTGTTGGGCTTTCTAGCGTGCCAGCGTTTTTTGTGTATGCTGTGGATGAAACGCCGGTAGAGAGTGTTGAGCCGGTGGTGTTGGATGAGCAAACGCAAGAAGAGATTAATGAGATTAATAGGCAGATTGAAGAAAAGCAATCACAAGTGGGGGAGTTAGATGAGAAGATTAAGCAGTACGAGGCGTCGATTGAGAAAAAACGCCAAGAGGCCGCATCGTTGCAAAACGAAATTGGTTTATTAGACGACACCATCTACCGCGCAGAGTTAGATATTGAAGCGACAAGTAGCGAACTAGATATTTTGCGCTTAGAACTTGTGACGCTGGAAAAAGAAATCGACACTCGGACTAAAGAGATGGAAAACACCAAAGGGGATTTGGGAACGTATTTGCGGAAGCTGTACGAAGATGAACAAGCAACAACATTAGAGGTATTGCTGACCCAAGAACATTTCTCGGACTTTTTGGATACGGTGCAGTACACGCAAAATTTACAAGATCAAGCCAAAAAGACACTGGTTAAAATTCAGGCGTTAAAAGATGCGTTAGAAAAACAGCGCGCCGATATTGCTACAAAAAAAGCGAATACGGAATTAAAGAAGCAAGAGCTGGACAAGAAAAAATCCGGACTAAACAACCAGCGTTCGTCAAAAGATCAATTACTTACTGCAACCGAAGAAAGTGAAGAAAAGTTCCAGCAGTTGGCGCGTGAAGTGCAAGACGAGGCAGGGTCGGTGAATGCCATTATTGCGCAACTGGAACGCGAGGCAAAAAACAAACTTTCTGGGGACGGTGGGACAGAGGAAGGCATTGAGGGCACGGGAACACTTATGTGGCCAACGTCGCACCGCCGCGTTTCAGCAGGATTTCGCGATCCAACGTACCCTTTTCGTCGCTGGTTTGAGCACAATGCCATTGATATTCCCATGCCCAAGGGCACGCCATTGAAGGCCGTTGACAGCGGAACCATTGCGGCGACGCGTTTTAGCGGGTTGAAGTATGCATATATTGTGTTAGACATGGGCAATGGATTATCTGCGTTGTATGGCCACGTCAGTAGCATTGGCGTCACGGTGGGCCAGGTGGTGAGCAAAGGCGAGGCGATAGGGGAATCTGGGGCAGTTCCAGGCCAACCCGGCACAGGGGCTTTTAGTACCGGCGCGCACTTGCATTTTGAAATACGGAAAGAAGGTATTCCGCAAAATCCGCTGGATTATTTGCCGTAGGATATTTATTAAAGTTAAAAAATGGGCAATAATTTTTATGCCTATTTTTTTTAAACAAGAGAAAGGCCTATTACTCCCACCAAAAGACGTAAAGAAATGGCATGTCTTCTGGACGCTCGATAATGTGCTAGAGGGGTTTAAAAAATTTCATGCAGAAAATAATCGCTGGCCTATTGGTTACGATTTAAGAAACTGTAATTATCTGCCAAATGTAAAGACTCTTGAGAGAAAATTTGGGGGGATTACCCAAATAAGGAGTCTATTAGGATTGAAGAATATAAATTTTAATACAGGTGAAGCAAGAAGCAGAAAATCGCACGAAATAAGTAAACGAGGATTTTATCTAGAACAAAAAACATACCAATCTTTGGTGGATTTATTCCACGAACCGTTTGTTCATAATCAAGCAAGGGTTGTTATTAGTAAAGAATTATACGTGAAAGTTGATTTCCTTATTTTTCACAAATATGGGAAATTTGCCATCGATGTTTTTTATCCGGAAGGGGATAAAGCTCATTTCGTAAACAACGTAAGTTTAAAATACAGGGTATATAAAGATTTCCCATTTCATATCTATTTGTGCGTCGGGAACGAAATGATAAGTGAAAATCTATTAAAGCACTATCGTCAGTCAGCTAAAAATCACCATAATAAAAATATTACATTACTCACATATAAAGATTTTTTACAAGAGGTAGAATCTTATATACCTCTTTTAAACCCATACCGTTAGGGAAGCTTTCCAGTATATCCTTAGCGACATAAAATATATCTTTTACGACACATAGAGATAATACGGGTACTTCCCCATTATAAAATGCAAAAAAACGCACCAAGCCGATGATGGTAAAAAAAAGAATTTTTTTACCCCATAAAAAGAAAATCCGCAATGATGGCGATAGCAATAACACTTCCCTGCGTCAGAATACCTATCACGGGATGATTTATTTCGTACTGCATTGCATCATGAAAACGGTTGTAGGGTTTGGCTATCCCCTTTATGGGCCTAAAGAAACGTGCAAGGTCAATAATGTCGGGTAGCACGCTCGCCGCCATGGCAAGGCCTACCCTTAACCGCTCAACCTTACCTTGAGTGAACAGAAGCACGATCGCAGCTACGGCAATAGCGAGACAGAAATCTAGCAACACGGGAATGCCAACGCGGGGTATGCGCGAATACCACAAAAGATCACGAATGCGTGCATTGTCCTCCCTTGGGTATATGGGATTCCAGTGCGGTATTTTGTCCAATACAAAATGCGATAAAAAGGATACAGCAACCGCAAACGATGGATTTTCTACATTCCTTCCGATCGCGGCGCCGGTAATGACGTGGGTGGTGAGAAACATAGAATTATGCGTTAAGGTATCAGATTCCTTACTACTGATAATAAATTTTATTTCCAAAACGCAAGTCAATATACGCTAGGCCGTCTAAGGTTTCTAAATGTTGATTGAGCAGAAGGTTGAGCCGCTCAATTTGTGCATCTAAAGAATCAAGTGTCGTAAAATGTAGAAGAATGTTTTTATCGGTCTTCAGCGTTAGATGGTGGTAGACGTCCAGATCTTCACAGGCAACCGGTGTTTCTTTTACCACCTCAATCACCGTCTTTTTTACTTTTTTATCCTCTGTATTGGTATTGCTTTCAGACGCCGAATCGGTGTTGTCCTTTTTTTCTTCGCGCTCCTCACTTTGTAAAATGTCATCCTCGCTGACAATGGTTTCTTTGACAATTTCAGGTCGTGAACACGAAATTTCCCCCACTTTCCCTTGTGTGACCGTTAACCCAAGATTTTCTGGAAAACGTTCCATGAGCGAAAGATAAAAAACCACAAAGTCTTCCGGAAGCATTTCTTTTTGCAACTCCACTTCCCGCGCGTTTTGATCTTCCATTAATGGGTAGCGAGGGTCTGGTTTTTCTGTTACCTGTTCAGTGATGACCCCTTTGCGATCCATATAAAACGTTTGTCCATTGGCGCGATACGTTAAGCCCGGGATGCGTTCTTTTAGCGTCAGGTAAATCTCATGCGGATATTTTTTAGAAATATCAATGGTTTCTAAAATATATTTATCAGTGAACGTTTTTTCGGCTTCTTCTTCGGAAAAAAAGAGGCTATTATTCTGCGGCAGGAGCCACCACCGTTTAGAATTTGTCACATCACGAAACGTTTGCGTCAAAACCTCATTGGTCAAATAAACATTTCCGGAAATCACGAACTTGGTAATAAGGAACGTACCGGAGAATCCGACAAGATAAATAATAGCGATGACCACCAGAACAAAACTTAAAAGCGTTTCCCAATGCGCTTCCAAGAATCCCCTCGTCTCTTTATGAAAATAGGGATTGGCGCCTTGCGTCGGTGCATGAATACGCCTTTGAATAAAGTGCTGTGACGAGGACATTTTTATGAATGTTTATACCATTGCTCCGGCGGGAGAAAATCTAAATGACGCGAGTTTTTTTGTTGGTACTTTTCACAACCCAGAGTAATCAATGTGTCTAGAAGTTTCGTATACGACACCCCGCTTTTTTGCCAAAGTTTGGCATACATGCTAATAGAGGTGAAACCCGGAATGGTATTCATTTCATTTAAAAAGACCTTTCCGGTTTTTTTATTAACAAGAAAATCCACACGCGCCATGCCCCCCGCGTCAATAGCTTTAAACGCGGCTTTGGCATAACGCTCAATGTCTTTTTGCTGGGAAGGCAACAGCTTTGCGGGGATTACTTCTTGTGATTGTCCATCGACATATTTCGCATTATAGTCGTAGAATTCGTTCGACGGCAGAATTTCGCCGCACACAGAGGTTTTGGGATCGTCATTGCCCAACACGGCAATCTCAATTTCTCGGGGCTCGGTGACCCCCTGCTCCACAAGAACGCGCGAGTCATAGTGCAACGCATCGCTAATGGCCGACGCCAGACCGGCGCGGGATTTCACTTTCGACACACCAATACTTGAACCCATGTTGGCGGGTTTGACAAAAACCGGAAACGCGCATTGCTTGGTTATAGTATCCAGAAGGGTTTTGCGATTCTGTTGCCATTCATACGCTGTGAATCCGACGAACGGAGGCATAGGAATCGACAATGCTTGCATTATTTTTTTAAAAACGATTTTATCCATCGCAACGCTGGACGCCAAAACCCCACAGCCGACATACGGAATGTTCAGCATCTCCAAGAGTCCTTGCAGGGTTCCATCTTCACCATATGGACCGTGCACAACCGGAAGAGCAATATCGATTTTTTGTAAAACCTTTTTTTTTGGCGTTGAAAGAACAACTAAACCCGGTTTTGCGGGTTCGGTAGAAAGCAGAGCCGGAAGCGCGGTTAAATGACTCCCCTCTTTTAATTCCTCAAGAACATTTGGCCCCATGCGCCATTCTCCGTTTTTTGTGATTCCTACAGGTATAACGTCATAGCGTTGAGGGTCCAAGTGTTGAATAATGGCGGTAGCAGAAACCAACGAGACTTCGTGTTCGCTTGACCGCCCGCCAAAAATGACCGCAACACATATTTTTTTCATAGATCTGTCGTTTTTAATCGCGGAATGTTAGGATTAATCCGTGTCACGATTTCGTAATGAATGGTTCCGGCGGCATGCGCAAGATCATGCGCCGACGCATAGGTGTTTTTCGACCAGCCAATGAGCGTGACCGTATCCCCTTCTTGGACTTTGGGAATATCTGTTACATCCACCATACTCATATTCATGCAAATATTTCCTAAGATGCGAGCCTTCTTGCCGTGAATAAAAACCTTGGCTTTGTTTCCCGCGCTTCGGGGCAATCCTTCATAGTAGCCGCAGGCAATGACGCCTAAGCGCGTTCGACGGTTCACAATAATGGTTCTATTGTACCCGATTGCCGACCCTTTTGGAATGTTTTTGATTTGTACTAAACGCGTTTTCCAAGAAAGAACCGGTTTGAGTGGATATTTGTTGCTAATATTAGCAGGATTGATGGGGTCTAGACCATAAAGCGCAATCCCTGCGCGGGCAACAGTTTGGGGGACGGAAAAGCGTTTTAAAACCGAAGCAGAACAAGAAAGATGAGCGTAAGGAATGGAATAGTTTTTTTGTAACTCTTTTATTGTTTTACCAAAGATTCCGATTTGCGTTTTTGTGACCGTGTCATTGTTTTCCGACGATGAGAAATGGCTAAACACGCCACGCAATTGCGCATTCGGTGGCAGAAATTTAAAAAAGGCTTTAACGTCTTTTGGCAAAATACCCAACCGCGATGTTCCGGTATCGATTTTGATATGCACAGCAATGTTCCGACGCATTTTTTTAATGGCTTCCAGTTGCGCGCGAGAATACACCACCACATGAATGTTGTGGTAAGAAAGCGCCGGAAGATCGCTTGTGTGATAGTAACTTAATACAAGGATAGGCTTTGTGATCCCCTGTTCTCGTAGACGCAAGGCCTCTTGTGCATTGGTAACACCCAAAAAAGCCACTTCGGCACGCGGTGCGATTTCTCGCGCAACAAGATCAACCCCGTGACCATAAGCATTACTCTTGACGACGGCAATAAGCGGGCATTGCGCTTGTTGGTACAAAAAATCCACATTCGCATGAAGCGCGCGAACGTCGATCTCTACCCAATTGAACTCGGAGCGGGAAACCCTAATAGAGGGTTTCCCCCTTCCGACGGTCGCTACGCTCCCTGCCTCCCCCTTCCAATGTGCCTCGCAACAGGGAATAAATCCCCGTTTCTCGGCGGAATATGACCCTGCGCCCATAGCTTTGCCGTTATCCAATGATTTTTTGGCCATGCATGTAGGGGCGTAAAACTTCGGGTATTGCCACGCGGCCGTCGGATTGCTGGTAAATTTCTAAAAGCGGAATTAAAATGCGCGGGCTTGCAACCAATGTATTGTTCAATGAGAACGGAAAACTTTTTTGTCCGCCTTTGCGATACTGAATGCGCAACCGCCGCGTTTGAAAATCTAATATCTCTGAACACGTTTGCGTTTCCCCGTAGCCTTTACGCGACGGCATCCAGGTTTCAATGTCATATGCGCGGTAGGCTTTTGCGCCTAGATCTCCGGCGCAATACCGCATAATACGATACGGTAAATCTAGCGTTTTCAAAAATTCTTCGGCGTTGTTCAGAATCTCCTCAAATAATTGTTGCGATTGTTTTTTGTCCGCTTCGCATAACACGACTTGCTCCACTTTCATAAATTGATGCACGCGGTAAAGCCCCGACGTATCTTTGCCATAGTTCCCGACTTCAGTGCGGAAACAGGGTGTGGCGGTACAATAGCGTAACGGAAGCTGTTCGCCATCTAATGTTTCGTTCATATGGTAGCCCATCAAAGGCACTTCTCCGGTTCCTTCTAAATACCATTCCCGCTCGCCTTTTTGGCCGTCTTTGACAAAAAACGTTTCTTCTTCAGACCCGGGAAAATGCGCGCTACCAAAAAAGAGTTCTTCTTTGCCTAACAGCGGCGGGTTGAGTTGGGTAAATCCTTTTTGGTGTAAAAAGTCCAGACCGTAATGCATTAAGGCCGTTTCGAGTTGCGCGCCTAAACCTCTTAACACATATCCGCGGCGCCCCATAAGCTTCACTCCGCGCTCTTCGTCTATGATGCCCAAATCGCGGCCAAGTTGTATGTGGTCTTTTGGTGTTTGCGATGCGTCTGGAACTTTTCCCTGCCGTTTCATTTCCACATTGTCCGATTCATCTTTGCCATCGTGAATATCAGGGGCTAAAATATTTGGAACGCGCAACAGAAGATCGCGCAATTGGTCGTTGATGGCGTTAAACTGTTTGTCAGCAATTTTTCCTTTTTCCGCGATAGCTTTCATTTCCGCAATTAGTGTGTTGCGTGTGTCACCCTTTGCCGCGGCAATGCTATCATTCGCGCGATTTTGTTCAGCTTTCAGCGCATCACGTTGTTGAATGAGTTCACGCCATTGGGTGTCAAGTTCTAAAAGTTTTTGCAGGTCAATCTTAAGCCCACGACGGCGAATCGATTCTTGAACGTCTTGAGTATGTTCGCGGATAAAATGAATGTCGAGCATAAATTAGGCATTGATCCATGCATTCAGCATGGGTTGAATTTTTTCTAAAGCTTGTTGTCGGTGACTTTCGAGCGCATGTTCTTCTTCCTCGCTCAATTCCACGTACGCCTTATTTAACTGTGGAAGGAAAAAAAGGGATCGGAACGGGTGGCCCGGATCTTGCCGCGGGTAGGGTTGTTCCAAAATTTCCCCGCGCAATACTCCGTCGGCCGTGTAGACTTCGCCACCTGGAAGAGCCAGCGCAAGAGCGCAATGCAGTTGCGCGCTCCTCTTTCCTGCGGGAACGTCACGCATTTGTTCGAGTGTGTATTCCACCAGTTCGTTATCGGCCATTTCCGCGCCCTTCCATCGCTTAGTGCGCACACCGGGCGCGCCATCCAAGGCATCTATTTCTAGACCCGTGTCGTCCGCAATGGTTGCCAGTCCGGTTTTGTCGCGATAATAGATCGCTTTCGTTTTGGCGTTTTCTTCCAGTGTTGTAGCCTCTTCTTTACAGTCAGGGGTGATGTTGAGATCCTTGAGACTCACCAACTCAACGTCCCATTTTGCCAGCATGCTTTGAAGGTCGGCCATTTTCCCGGGATTCCCTGTTGCGACAAGAAGTTTTTTCATAGCTATGTTATTCGCTTTTTTCCGGTTTCAATGTCGGAAACAAAATCACCTCTTTAATGCTGTGTTGATTCGTTAGTAACATGACTAGCCGATCAATGCCAATACCGATTCCTGCGGCTGGCGGCAGACCGTGTTTAAGAGCTGTAACAAAATCATCATCGGATGGTTGGGCTTCGTCATCACCTTCGGCACGCAGTTTTTCTTGTGCCTTAAAGCGCGCATCTTGTTCTAACGGGTCGTTCAATTCGGAAAATCCATTACAGAGTTCGAAAACGCCGGCGCAAATAAGCTGAAAGCGTTCAACATAACGCGGGTTGTCCGCATGGTGTTTGCTTAACGGCGACAATTCTATAGGGTGATCAATAACAAATGTAGGTTGAACCAGTTGAGGACGAACGAATTGTTTAAAAAGCGCGTCGGCAATTTTTCCGCGGCCATCGCTCTTAGAAACCTCCACGCCTAGGCCCTGCGCTTTCTTGGCCAGCGCGTCGCGGTCAATGTACTCCTCTAAATCCACGTTGGCATGCTGAATCAGCGCGTCGCGAAACGTGATCTGCGGAAACGGCGGTGTAAAATGCATAACATGCTCTTCGTACTGAACCGTCATACTGCTCAACACTTTTTCTATCAGGTGCCCAAAGAGTTTTTCGGTAAACGCCATAAGCTCGCGGTAGTCCCAATAAGCCGCATAAAATTCCACTTGGGTAAATTCCGGGTTATGCGAATAATCCATGCCTTCATTGCGGAAACACCGCGCAATCTCGTACACACGATTCATGCCGCCAACCAAAAGTCTTTTCAAAAAAAGTTCTGGCGCCACGCGCAAAAATAAATCAATGTCGAGGGCGTTGTGGTGCGTAATAAACGGGCGAGCCGTTGCGCCACCGGCAACGGTTTGTAAAATCGGCGTATCGACTTCTAAAAATTCATGGCGGTCTAAAAATTCACGAATCGTGCTAATGGTGTGGCTACGCAGTTCAAAAATTTTCCGCACCGACGGATTGCTTAAGAGGTCTAAGTAACGCGCACGATAACGAATTTCCGTATCGGTTAACCCGTGCCATTTTTCCGGAAGCGGCAAGAGAGCCTTGCAAATAAGACGAATCTCTTCGGCTTTAATAGATTCTTGTCCACGCTTGGTGGTAAACACGGTACCGCGGACTTCAATAAAATCGCCCCTATCTAACGTTGCAATAAAATCGTCGTAATTTGGTACCGCGTCCTTTCCCACAAACACTTGGAATTTTTCCGTCGAATCGTCGATGTCTAAAAAGGTCGACCCCCCATGGGATCGTAGAGCGCGGACGCGACCAACACATTGAACCGATGCCTTGGATTGCTCGAGCTCATGAAAATGTCCGTGCAAAATCGCCAGCGTATGGGTAAAGGAGACGCGTGAAGGAAACGCCTCTCTGCCCATTTTTCGTAAGGCTTGCAATTTTTCTTTGCGAATGTCTTCTTCCGGCTTGTGCAACTGCTCCATACATGGGACGGTAAGTACGATAAAATGATAAGGCTAATGATACCTTATTTTCGAATGATTTTCAATGCTTGAACCTTTACTACCGCACTTTCAGAACTTTCAGTTGCAATGTACCCTTAGGGACCGTCACCTGAAGATTCTCGCCTTCTTTTTTGCCTATGAATGCCTTGCCTAAGGGCGATTCGTGCGAAATAAAGCCTTTGGCAGGATCGGCTTCATTATGCCCGACGATCGTATAGGTTTGTTGGCCGTTTTCTGTTTCTACCTCAATGCGTGAACCAATCTGAATGCCGCCACCCCCTTTTGACGGATCCATGACTTCGGCATTTTTGATGGTGTGTTCGAGTTCCAAAATTTTTCCTTCCACAAAAGCCTGTTCATCTTTGGCGTCGGCGTACTCCGCATTTTCGGAAAGATCACCAAGTTCTTTGGCTAAACGAATGCGCTCGGCGATTTGCCGACGCTTGTTGGTGGTGAGCTCTTGGTATTCGGCTTTGATTTTCTCTAAGCCCTCTTTCGTCATGTAAATCGACTGATCGGTTGTCATAAAAAAGAAGCTATTTTTTAAAGGCAGGATTCATCATAGGCGGCAAGCGCGGTTTTGTCAAGGAAAAGAAAAGGGATAAGGTTTAAGGGACAAGGGATAAGTAAAATGTTCAGAGCGGTAGAAATGGTATGATAGGAGGAGGCTAATATTTCATTCTTGCCCATCCCTTTCGCGCTTGAGTATTTCAGCTAAATTTGGCATACTCAAGATGCCCTTTGAGGATAAAACTAGATTTTTCCCTGCGGCTTACCGCAGGGAGGTTCATTTATGTCAGATATTACCAAATTTTTAAATAAAATCATTTGCGGAGATGTGATTGATATAATGAGAAAAATACCGGACAGTTCGATTGATTTGGTTGTTACTTCCCCGCCCTATAATCTTAAGAATTCCACTGGCAACGGAATGAAAGATGGCCGCGGTGGCAAGTGGGCAAACGCCGCTCTGCAAAAAGGATATTCGCACTACAATGATAATATGCCGCATAAAGAATATGTTCAGTGGCAAAGAGATTGTTTAACTGAAATGATGCGACTAATCCCCGAGGACGGGGCAATTTTTTATAATCACAAATGGCGAGTTCAAGGAGGTTTACTTCAAGACAGACAGGACATTGTTAGTGGTTTTCCAGTACGCCAAATTATTATCTGGAAACGCGCCGGTGGTCTAAATTTTAACGCAGGCTATTTTTTACCAACTTACGAAGTGATTTATCTGATCGCTAAGCCCAAATTTAAACTATCAGAAAAATCTAACGCATATGGCGATATTTGGGAAATTCCGCAGGAAATGAAAAATGGTCATCCGGCTCCTTTTCCTGTTAAACTAATTGATAGAATTATTTCCGCAACAAATTCAAAAATTATTTTAGATCCTTTTATGGGATCCGGAACAACAGCAATTTCCGCAATAAATTTTCATCGAGACTACATTGGGATTGATATTTCGCCGGATTATTGCGAAGCGGCAAAAAAAAGAATTAAACGTCATCAATCACAAACTAAACTCTTATAAATATGACAAAACCCATCATCTACTCAAAACCGGCTCTCATTGCAAAACTCAAAGAAATTTCCGCAATGGGGTTTGTTCCGAACGCGCGAAAGGGAAATGCCGGAGGTATCGGCAATGCTCTTGAAGATTTACTCGGAATTAAGGAAAACAATTTACCAATCCCAAACGCCGCCGAATGGGAATTGAAAGCCCAGCGATTACATTCAACTTCGCTCACAACGCTTTTTCATATTGAGCCTTCGCCCCGAGCAATCCATTTTGTACCACAAGTATTATTGCCACTTTATGGCTGGGCACATCAAGAAGACGGCAAAAAATATCCGAAAGGCGAAATGAGCTTTCGGCAAACAATTCACGGCAATTCTTGCAGTGATCGCGGATTCAAAGTTGTTATTGATCGCATGGAACGAAAAATTTTAATTTCATTTGATTCCAAATGCGTAGACAAAAGACATAAAATGTGGTTGCAGTTTGTTAAAAAGAGAGTTGGCTTTGGCGAACTTAATCCCCAACCTTACTGGGGTTTTGATGATTTAGAACATAAGGCTGGAACAAAACTACTTAACACTTTTTATGTTCAAGCAGAAGTAGAAGTTAGACGCAAAAAAGAATTTTATCACTACATAAAAGTGATGATGTTGCAAAAATTTAGTTTTGAAGGATTTTTGAGAGCACTGGAAGAAGACAAAATCCTCGTAGATTTTGACGCTCGCACCGGCCACAATCACGGAACGAAGTTTAGAATGAGGCAGGATTGTTTACCAATGCTTTACGAAAAAGCAACAGCTATAATTTAACAATTTTCTAAACTACTAAAAATATGAGCAACACAAAACCACGCCGCATAATTGCACAGCCTTATGATTTTTCCGTGCAAGATTTAGTTGATAAAATCAAAAATAAAGATATTGATTTAAAGCCACAATATCAAAGAAATTATACTTGGGCTACAAATGACGAGAAAGAAAACAAAAGATCTCGCCTTATTGAGTCGCTATTATTAAATATTCCTATTCCGATTATTTATTTTGCTGAGCAAGAAGAAACATTAAAATACGAAGTTATCGACGGACAGCAACGCTTAAAAACTTTTGAAGATTTTTTAAACGATAAATTTGAGTTGAAAGACCTGGAAATCAGAAGAAATGTTAATGGAAAAAAATATTCAGAGCTTGATCAAAAAGATAGAGATGAGATTAGAAAAAGGTCTGTACGAGCAATAGTAATCTTAAATGAGTCAGATGAGGAGGTAAAATATGAAGTTTTTGAAAGACTAAATCTTGGAAGCGTTCAACTATCTCCGCAAGAAATTAGAAATAATACATTAAGGGGATCCTTAAATGATCTATTGAAAGAATTAGCTCAAGATAAACTTTTCAGAAAAAGACTAAAATTAAGACTCAAAAAAGATCAGGACAATATGGCCTATGAAGAAATGATTCTTAGATTTTTCGCTTATCACAAAAAAGGACTTAAAAAAGTTGAAAACCTATCTTTTTTTCTGACGGGTTTCATGAAAGATTATAAAAATTCCGACTCTTCCACAATTAATGATTTTAAAATACTATTTAAAAAAACTCTTAATCAAGTTAACGAATTTTTGGGAGACAATGCTTTTTCAATATATCAAGAGAAAACCAAGAATTGGTATCCTACTTCAAATAGGGCACTTTATGATGCTGAAATGCTCGCATTTGCATCAATATCTGACGATGAAATTAAAATTAAGCCCAAAGATTTTTTGAAAAAACTAAAAAATCTTATGGAAGAAGAAAAATTTAAAAAATCATTAAAAAAAGAAGCTGGCAGTGAACAAATTTCAACGCGCGTAAATTCTATTAAAAATTTGCTGACTAATTAATAGACGATGTTTCCAACAAGAATTAAAAATGTTCAGCAAATCCTAAAAACTTTTACTGGCTTGAATAGAGAACCTCGTGATGAAAAAGAAAAATATCTTTTGAAATCAATGTGGATTATGTCGTGTGCTGAATTTGAAGGCAGTATTAAAGATTTAGCTGAAACATATATAGACAATGTTAAAAAGATAAAAAAGATAAATCAAATGCATGTCTGTTTTCTGATACAAAATTTTTTTGGAGGCAAGGAAGAAAAAGATAATTTTTCAATAAAAGAAATCTTGGGATTATACAAAAAGAAAAAATCCGGTATTACATATCAAAATTTTACTAAAAATAAAAAACCTATATATAAGGCTCATTCCGTTGAATATCTTTTTAATTCTCTAGGAATTTTTTTTAATGAAAAGGAGCAAACAGACCTTAAATTATTAAATGGCATCGCATCAACTAGAGATGCAATTTCACATGGTGATTTTCAAATTTCGATAACGAGAAAAGATCTAGAGGATAGTATAAAAATACTCAAAAAGATTTATATGCAACTAAAAAATAAACTTAAATAAGGAGTCTTGGTTTCGGGCATTGACCCCCACCCCCTTGCCCCTACGCCAAGACAAAAATAAAATTTGTTCATTACAGAAAAGTGTCTCGCTGAGGCGAGACAAAGAGAAAAGCATACATCATATAACAGCGTATATCTGATTACGGCTCTTGCTGAGCCTCCGCCCATATCGCTAGAGCGACATCAGATATATGCAAATATTAGCGATAATGCATAAAAACCATGATAAATAAAATGACGACGAAAAAGAAAAATACCATACCGGCAGACAAGTTGGCTTTATACGAGAAACTCATCACGACTAACCAAAAAATTAAACTGAAGGGTGCAACAATGCCTTATACTTCTCACAATGGTCATATGTTTTCCTTTCTTGACAAAGATGGCAATCTCGGACTACGGCTACCCACAGCGGAAAGAAATGAGTTCATGATTAAATATAAAACCAGGTTGTGTGAGGCGCACGGGACCATTTTGAAAGAATATGTTTTGGTTCCGGAAAAGCTATTCAAAAAGACAAAAGAAATCAAAGAGTATCTTGCAATGAGTTTTACTTATGCAAGTAATTTAAAACCAAAAAAGTAAAAAATTATTTATCAACCTACAATGAAAAATATAAGAATCCTACAATCAATATTTTGGTTCATGTTGGGCGGTACCGTAGCAGTAATAGTCATTAACCTTCGGGTGATATCAGCAAATGTTGGCGACGTAGCAACGCCACAGGGTCTTGCCGTGTATAACCTCCATGACCATGTCATTCCTTATCTTATTTTTTTTATTGTCTGTGCCGCAGTCTCCTTACTTGCTATGCTGACTTTGAAGATGAAGAAACCGAAGTAATTTTGCCATGGCCTAACAGCGTGTATTCGGCCCTGCTAAAGTCTCGCATACTTGTTAGACAATTATTCATTTTGCAAACCAGATTTCATAGCCTTTTTTGGCAACGGGCAAGGCCGCGGTATGACCTTGTCCCCCGCCTTCAACCAATACCGTAATCACAAGCTCGGGGTTCTCAAAAGGCGCAAAGCTCGTAAAGACCGCATGGGTTTTACCGTCGTTTCCAAACTGCGCTGTACCCGTTTTCCCTGCCGACGTCACGGGAAGGGTTTGCATCGATGCGCCGGAGCCGGAAAGAACGCCTTGACGCATTCCTTCTTGGACAATACGCAAGTTTTCAACGCTCACCATGCCGGAATTTAACACGACCGATTCCTGCGCAATATTCTCGCCTGTTGCTTTTTCTTGAGACTCTAAAAGGCGCGGCCGGTACAACGTTCCGCCATTGGCAATAGCTACGGTGTAGCTGGCAATCTGTAAAGGTGTTAATTGCAAATACCCTTGGCCAATTCCGGTTTGATAAGTATTCCCAATAGTCCACGGTTCCCCAATGGTTTCTTCTTTCCATTGTTTCGTGGGAATAAACCCTGCGCTTTCTTGGGGAAGATCAATGCCTAAGGGATGGTTTAGTCCAAAACTTTCGGCGTAACTTTTCATGCGGTCGATACCCAAACCTTTTTGCTCTTGGTAGCCGCCCGAAACCGCATAGAAAAAGGTATTCACAGAATCGGCGATGGCTTTTTTAACGTCGATGCGTCCATGCCCGCCGGCTTTCCAATCCGGAAATGTCCATTGCCCAATAGAAATTCCGCCGGTACTTAAAACCGTGGTGTTTTCTGTGATCAATCCTTCTTGCAATGCCGCCGCCGCCATTAAGGGTTTAAATGTTGAGCCGGGCGGATACATGCCGCTCGTGGCGCGATTAAACAACGGTTGTGACGCGTCATTGAGCAATGCATTGTAGCTTTCCGCGGCAATGCCTTTGCTAAAATCGTTAATCTCGTAGCTTGGGTACGAAACCAATGCCCGAACCAATCCGGATTGAGGGTCAATAGCTACCGCGGCCCCGCCGGTTCCGCCGTTTTTTTCTACAGATTCTTTTAAGGCGTCATATAATGTTCGCTGTAAAGAAAGATCGAGACCCAGGTGAATCGTGTCACCGGAAACGGGCTCGCTTTCCGCAACCGTTTTTTGCGCATTTTCTAAGGCGTCTACTTCGACCCTGCGCAAACCTTTTGTTCCGCGCATGGCGTTTTCATAGGTAGCTTCCAAGCCCGTTTTGCCAATGCGATCATTCAGCTCATAGGTTGCCGACATCTTTTGATATTCCTCTTCAGTCATTTTTCCGGTGTAACCCAACACATGCGCTAATAATTCCCCTTCCGGGTATTCGCGTTGCGTCGACGTGACAATGTTGACGCCGGTATTCCCTGCGAAAAGAATGCGCAGTTTAAGCGCGGTATTGTAATCGAGCGTGCTGATTTCTATGGGATCGTAAAAATACGCATCCGCGTTTTTTAGTTTTTCGTCAATGTCTTTTCTTGTCTGTCCCAGTTCGCGCGCAATGGCGTCTAAAAGAACATTGCGTTCATTGGTATCTGTTGGCAGGGTGGCCGGAATGATTTCTAAAGAAAATTGTGGGATGTTACGAACAAGCGTCGCCCCGTTGCGATCTACTATTAAGCCCCGCGGCGCCGGAATTTTTTGTAAGGACAAACGGTTTTCTTCGGCAGAAGCGCGATACGAGGCCCCCTGAAGCATTTGCAAATACACCAGCCGGAAAGCCATGACCATGGCTACCGCGATCATGAAAAAATACAGCAAGCGGAGCCGCGAAATGTGAGAAGTTAATCTCATGGAATGTAAAGGCAGGCCCGCTTCTTCGTCAAAAGACTCCACAGTCGTTTTAGCAAATCGCCGCGTGATGCGAGCGTCGTGGATGGCGAGTGTTGATAATGGGGCAAAAGGGTCTTTCATAATGTTTGGTGTTTCCAAAAAAAGTGGCGGTCAAAGCGTTTGCGTAACAAACGCGCACACGCGAGGAGAATTGTTGCCAAAAGGATATTAGCCAAGGCAATGGCGAGAGAACTTTTGAGCTCTGTTTGCGTGATAAAGATCAGTTCATCGGCCTCAAAGAGCCACAGAACCGTAAAATCGATGAGTTCGCGGAGAAAAAGAAAACACAATGGGCTTAAAGCGACAAAACCCATGATTGGCAGAACAGAGCTCTCGCTTGCTACCACTTTTCGTGCAAGAAAAAGGACAACCCCGTAAATACAGATGGCGAGAGCCTCTACGGCAAACGGGTAGGGACTATACAGACTTTCAAAAAAAGCGATGACAACAATCCCCCAGGCAAAAGTTTTGCGGGGAAAATAGAAAACCATGAACGGTAAAATAATCATAAGAAGAGAAACGTGCGTCCCTCCTAAAAGTGCGGGAAAAATTGTGTGGTCAAAGAGTAAAACGACTAGAAGGGTTATGATGTAAAGGAATGTGCGCAAACGGGTCATGGTGTTTGGGTCTGAATAATACTCACAACAGAGAATCGGTCGAGTGGCTGAAGAAGTTTAATGGTGGCGTGTTGAAAAAGCGCGCTCTCTTCTTGCGAAACCGTGTCTATCTGCCCGATGACTAATCCTTGCGGCACGCCTTGCTCAATGCCCGAGGTGACGACGTAATCGTTTTGCAAAACTTCTTCACCTTGCGGGATGAGCTCCATGGATAAACTTAAGCCGCGGCTTCCTTGAACAATGCCGGGTGAATGCTGGCTATTAAGAACAATGGCGCCAATGGCGCTTTGGTCTTCAGTAATGAGCATGAGATACGATTGCGTTTCGTCGACCTTCGTGAGTTTTCCAATAAGTAACCCTTCGCCAACAATAACCGGCGCGCCGATCGTTGCGCCGTGTTTGCTTCCCTTATTAAGAATAAACACGTCGGTTCCATTCCATGTTGAGACGCCAAAGATCTTGGCAGAAACCGCATCAATTTTGTGTTCTTCAAGAAATTCTCGCTCTTGTTTAAGAATGGCGGAATCGTCAATGAGCGATTGCAAACGCGCATTTTCGATTTCGGCCTTGGTCAAGCGCGCTTGCAAATCGGAATTTTCTTGCCGTAGTTTATCTGAATCGCTCTGTTGGAAACGCGTGCGGATGTTCGTGCCGATTTCAAAAGCTATGGATTGCGGGGGCGTCAATGTGGCTGTGGTCAGATTTTCCAAAAAAATTAACCCCCCCGTCTTTTGCAAGAGAAGAAGGATGAGGAGAAAACCGAGGATAGAAAACAGGGGCCAAAGTCGTCTCATTTCATGATGCGTTCATCATGGGTAGATAAGACAAAAAGATCTTTCAGTGATTCAATATCTTCCAGAATCAGGCCGGTGCCACGGGCAACAGCGGTTAAGGGGTCGTCGTCAATATGCACCGGTATTTGGGTGCCATGCGCAATAACACGATCCAAGCCCTTGAGTAGCGCTCCCCCGCCCGTAAGCGTTAATCCACGTTCATAAATATCGGCAACCAGTTCGGGTGGCGTGGTTTCAATGGTGGATTTAATATTATCAAGAATCGACTTTACAGTTTCGTTAATCGCCTCGTTAATGTGCGAGCTGGAAACCGTGACCTCTTTAGGAAGTCCGGTTAAAATATCGCGGCCACGCATTTTGGCAATGAGGGGACTTTTTAGTTCGCAAGCCGCGCCGATTTTGACTTTCATTTCTTCGGCCGTGCGTTCACCCAAAAGCAGGTTAAACTCCTCACGCGCATAGTGAATAATATTATTGTTCAACACATCGCCGGCCAAACGCAACGATTTAAAATTCACCACACCGCCTAAAGAGATCACGGCAATCTCGGTTGTGCCGCCGCCAATGTCCACAATCATGGTACCCGAGGCATCTTGCACCGGAAGTCGCGCGCCTATCGCCGCCGCCATGGGTTCTTCAATTAAAAAGACTTGTCTGGCTCCGGCGTTGAGAGCGGCGTCTTCCACGGCTTTACGTTCAACCTCGGTCACGCCCATGGGAATGCCAATAACAATGCGCGGACGCGGCATAATGGTAAATGTTTCGCGGTGCACACGCTCAATAAAATGTTTTAACATTTTTTCCGCCACTTCAAAATCCGATACCACACCATCGGCCAGCGGACGGGAGGCAATAATGTGGGACGGCGTTTTACCGATCATGCGTTTGGCCTCGTGCCCGACAGCCACAATAGTATCGTGCAACGTATTGATGGCGACCACCGAAGGCTCATTAATCACTATCCCCTTTCCGCGGACATAGACGAGCGTATTGGCCGTACCTAAATCCACACCCATGTCTTGTGAGAATCGTCCAAAAACATTGTTCAGCATAGTTTGCGTTCACGCCCCTCCACCCCGCGAAAATTAAGATCTAAGTGAATAGTTGTTTAAAAAAGTCTGTCATGCGATCAGCATATGTTTGAATATCGCGCACCGTTACCAAAACAATTAACGCCAAAAGAAAGAAAAATCCCGCGTGATGCAATTTACTTTCCAAAGTATGAGCTAAAGATTTTCCGCGGAAACGCTCAATGAGCACAAAAAGAATGCGCCCGCCGTCCAATGCGGGGATAGGCAACAAGTTAAAGATGGCAAGATTTAATGACAGCAATGCGGCAAATTGTAAAATATAGATAACACCGAGGCGCGCGACTTCTCCGGTTAAGACCGCAATTCCCACCGGACCCGATAAGCCTTCGGGAACGCCGGCGCCGGTAAAAAGCCCTGCGATAATGGAACCTAAAGCCGCAAAGATTTGGCCAATAACCGAAAAGGTCGCTTTAAAGCCTTCCCCAATACTTTGGAGCCACGGGTATGACACAATGGCGGTTTCTAATAATCCCACGCCTAATGCCCCATTGCCGCTCGGGAGCGTCATAAGGCTGACGGATGTGGTAACGGTTTCTTCGCCTCGTCGCAAGGTGACGTCAACTTTTTGACCAGCGCGCGACGCATTGAATTCTTGTACTTCGGGAATGCTCGAAAATGTGATACCGTTCAAAGAGACTAAAACATCCCCAACCCGAACCTGATTTTCTAAAGGCGAATTTTCTAACACCGACGCAATGCGAATCGTTTTTTCGGAAACTGTTGCGCTGGCAGGGACGTCATCGACAACTGTTGGCAAACCCACCTTAAAACCCACCGTCAATAACAGAAAGGCAAACACCATATTCATTCCCACTCCGGCAAAAAGGATAAGCAGACGAATGCCAAACGACTTTGTGGCAAAACTGTCTGTGTCGTTTAATCGACTTGCGTCTTTTTCATCGTCCGCAACACCTTTAATACGCACAAATCCGCCCAAAGGCAAGAGGTTGATGGTATAAAGTGTTCCGCGAAACTTCACGGCCGCAAGGCGCGGTGGAAAACCCACGCCGAATTCCTCGACCGCAACACCAGACTTTTTGGCAACAATAAAATGCCCGAACTCGTGGACCAAGACGAGCACGGCTAATAGCGCAATAAAGAGCAGGATGGTTGTGAGCATGATTAAAGGGTTAAAAGTTCATCTTCTTTTTTTTGACGAACGTCTTCAATGGTCTTTTGTAATTCTTGAAACGCTTTTTCGCAGTCATCCTGTTGGCGTTTTGCCACATCTTCGGAAATCGTGCCGTCTTTTTGATTATTTTTGATGGTCTTCATGATTTTTTCGCGCACCGCACGCAACGCAATACGAGCTTCTTCAGATTTTTCATGCACGACTTTCACCAGTTCGGTTCGCCGTTCTTGTGTAAGTTCAGGAAGATTAATGCGAATCATATCGCCTTCATTCACCGGGTTTAATCCCAGCGTTGATGCATCGCGAATGGCTTTTTCAATATCTTTCAACACATTTTTATCCCATGGCGTGATGGTTAAGGTTCGGCTTTCAGGAACCGCAATCGAAGCCAACCCTTCTAAGGGTGTAGATGTTCCATAGGCATCGACAAAAAGATGCGAAACCAGCGACGTTTGCGCCCGGCCCGTGCGAATCTTTTGCAACTCTTCTTCAAAATGCTGGATGCAATCTTTTCCTTCGGAGCGAAGCTGATCTTGGGGCGTGTTCATAAAAATATTAAAGATATGGGAAATAAGGATTCTTTTTCTTAAGTGGCGTTTTCATGCCGGCATACAACACACCCGTGTTATCGGGATCAACCATGAGCACGGTAACATTTTGTTTGGAAGGAAAATCGTCGATCGTTGTCCATGTTTGCCCGCCGTTTAAACTGCGATGAATAATGTTCCCGACGGCAAAATATATTTCGTCCGGATTTGTGTCGTTCACGCTTAATGTTTGAATGGTCACGGTCGTCTCATTTAATAAGGTGGGAATAACTTCCCATGATGTACCAAAGTCAAGACTTCGCAGAACGCCTAAGTTGATATCGGTTGCATAAATGGTGTTTGGCAAAGACGGAAGCATGATAATATTATTGATGTTATCCGGCGTTATGGTGGTTTTTTTCTCTTCACGATCCGGTTCTGGGGGCGCGGTAAACGTTGCTCCGCCGTCTCGGGAAATTTCTCTCCTCTCTCGCCCGGAAACCTGACGCTC
>CAZRYK010000008.1:0-1698 GCA_964604315.1 uncultured Gammaproteobacteria bacterium | reverse complement strand
ACGACTAGCTGTGACCCAATAACCGGATGCATGGCAAGAATGTCAATATCTTTTTTAAAGGTTTGTTGAATGGCCCACGTGTGCCCGTAATCGTTCGACACAATAAGATCTTGGCCAGTTGTTATATAAAGATGCCCGGTATTGCGCGGGTCTAAAAAGAGATGGTGAATCGCCATTCCCCGCGTTTCTTCAAACACAACCACCCATTCTTCTCCGCCGTCCGTGGATTTATAAATAAGATCTTCAACTGCCGCATACATGACGCGGGTATCGCTGGGATCAATAGCAAAGTCAGTGACGTTTTTGGCAAGTTTAAGTTGTGTCCATTGTTGGCCTTGATCCGTGGATTTAAAAATGCCTACCGCGCCCTCGGACTCTACCTGCCGAGCCAAAAAATACAAAATGGATGTGCTGGAGGGCTCGAAAAAGATTTTTTCCACACCCACGCCATCTAAAAGAACAGGTTTTTTTTCAGGTTGTTCAAAGACAACGCGGTGCTCCCATGTGCGTCCCTGATCTTCAGAATAATATATGCCGCTATCTTTTCGCTCGCTTGTACTTAGAGGCAGACAACCGACACCAAGAAAAGGCAGGGCAAGGACGAGGAGTAAAAAAGGTAAGCGTCGTGGCGCGTTCATAAATGTTGAGTAATAATCATATGATCCATCAGTAATTGCGGGTTGAGCATCTGCTGGCGATTCCGCAACAAGGGTGTCAACAAAGTATAGCGCCGGAGATGTTGACTAAACCTTGAAATGTTTTGGGCGTCACACGCGCGTTCAATGTCCTTTTGCAAAAGGGCAACGGCATCTTCAACAATGTTATACAAAAGCGCACGTTGTTCCTGAAAAGTCTTGCCGCGAAACATTTGTTGTGAATAGCGCAAACCTTTTTCTGCTGTTTGCAAAGCGTCGGAAACGCGAGCACGTCGCTGTTGCAGTTCACGATAACTCTCTGGCTCCTGACACCAGGCAATAGCAAGGCCAGGCAATCCATAAGCATCGCTAACCATTTGTTCGCGCAAACTCGACGGAATCGTTGGGTATCGGTTTTGCAATGCTCGCGTAAGTGTTGAGGACGCAACACGCTTCATTTCAAAAACGCGGGCACGGGATCGGACGGTTGTCAGCAAATGCGCGGTTTGAGAGCTCGTAAACACAACCACGGTTTTTTCATGATGATCTTCCAATAATTTTAGCAAGGCATTTTGCGCCTCGACCGTTAACCGCTCGGCATTGGTAAGAACAATCGTTTTAATGTGTCCGTAGGCGGATTGAAGCGCGGTAAATGCGTGAAGTTTGCGTACATGTTCGACCGTAATATTCCCACTTTCTTCAAATGTATAGTGATCCGGATGTAGGCCACGTTTTAATCGATCGCACCCCGCGCATAAGCATGCGGGGTTGTAAGTCTTCGACTCGCAGTGATAGGCTTTGGTAAGTTTGACCGCGAGGCTTTGTTTGCCAATGTGATCTGGCCCGGTTAACAGAAAAAAACCCGGTTTGCGAGCAACGGCACAGTGATGAAGCACGGCTTGGAGCGCCGTATTGCCGATGAGCGTAAAAAGCCCATCGTTTTCTTCGTAACCTTGACTCACCATACCGCTATTTATACCATTTTTTGTTATATGCGTCAATTGACAAAAAACCCGAATCCCTAAACCTCTTTACCCCACGAGGAATTGGTATCCTAGTAAAA
>CAZRYK010000007.1:24567-29116 GCA_964604315.1 uncultured Gammaproteobacteria bacterium | reverse complement strand
AATATGCAAACACCCAAAGAATTCGCTATGTCGCATTTGACATGAGAGAGAACGAGGACTTGATAAAATCGAAGAATTATTCTATCATTTGCAGAGTTATGATCTTATTGATTACACGTCTCTCATGAGAGCACTGATTACCGGCGGTGCCGGTTTTATTGGAAGCCACCTTGCAGAATATCTCCTTGCCCGAGGAGACGAGGTTTATATTATTGATAATCTTTCAACCGGTTCTATCACCAACATTGAACACCTGGAAAATCACGAACGATTTCATGTTAAAATCGATAATGTTGATAATATTGAAGAAACAGCCAAAATTGTCGACCGCTGTGATGTCATCTATCATTTGGCTGCGGCAGTTGGGGTGAAGCTCGTGGTGGACCAACCCCTAGAATCCCTGAAGAATAACATTGACACAACCGAAATTATTTTAGAGCTTGCGCAAAAGAAAAAGAAAAAAGTTCTGATTACTTCAACATCCGAAGTCTACGGGAAAAACTCCAACGTGCCTTTTGCCGAAGAAGATGATCGGGTATACGGTTCTGTCTATAGCACGCGATGGGGGTATGCGTTCTCCAAAGCCATCGATGAATTCTTGTCGCTTGCGTATTTTCGAGAAAAAGGTTTGCCCACCGTCGTGGTTCGACTTTTTAATACCGTGGGTCCGCGTCAAACAGGAAGTTATGGCATGGTCATTCCGCGATTTATTCAGCAGGCGCTCAAAGATGAACCCATGACGGTCTATGGCGACGGATCTCAAAGCCGCTGTTTCACCGCCGTTGCCGACGCGGTACGGGGAATTGTCGCGCTCATGGATTCCCCCGAAACCCCAGGACAAGTCTATAACATTGGCTCCCACAATGAAATAAGTATTAAAGAGTTGGCAGAAAAAATCATTTCACGAACCAAAAGCCGTTCCACGATCACGTATCTCACCTACGAAGAAGCCTACGAAAAAGGATTTGAAGATATGCAACGACGCGTACCGGATTTAACAAAAATTGAGAAAGCTGTGGGTTATAAGCCCCAATATTCGCTCGATCAAATTTTGGATCAGGTCATTTCTTTCTTCGCAAAAACCTAGCTCATGCGATATGAAAACGACTCTTGTTCTTCCGGCACATAATGAAGAGAAGCACATATCAGATATTGTCCGGCGCGCAAAAAAATATGTGAATAACGTTATTGTTGTTGACGATGGATCACGGGATGCAACATTTCAAAAAGCTCAAGAAGCTGGCGCCGTCACCCTACGGCACCGTACAAATTTAGGGAAAGCTGGGGCGTTAAAAACGGGCTGTGAAGCGGCAATGCTTTTAGGAACCGACATCATTGCGTTGATGGATAGCGACGGACAACATCTACCCGAAGATTTACCGCGTTTTTTCGATGCTTTAGAAAAGGAACATCTTGATGTCATTGTTGGATCCCGAAAAGGAGGAGACAAAATGCCTACTGTTAGACGTTACGGAAATCTCTTGTTAGAATGGGCATCGCGATCTCTTTTTCGCGTGGATGTTCAGGATATTCAATCCGGTTTTCGAGTTTTCCGCGCAGATGCCTACCCTAAACTGCGATGGACATCTAAAAATTACCACGCCGACGCAGAAATGACTGTTCGCATTGGCCGGCATAAACTCAAGTATAAAGAACTTTTTATTGACACAATCTATCTTGATTCGTATAAAGGTATGACAGCCATTGACGGCCTCAAACTTCTGTTTAATATTATTCTTTGGAGATTTACCCTATGATGAGTCTACAAATTTTAGCTATCGTGATCGGCCTCACCGCTCTTTATATGAGTTACCTCTACTATCGGCGCCGGGAATTTACGCGAGCGGAACTGGCAGGGTGGTTTATTATTTGGCTCGGTTTTATTTTTGTCGCAATCTCCCCGCGCACATTTGACTTCCTCCTTGAAACTTTTGCCATCACCCGCACGATGGATCTTATTATGATTGTTGCGTTCATGATTCTCTTTGTTCTGTGCTTTGAAAATTACATCAACAATCGTCGCATTCGATCCAAAATTGAATCCCTGGTTCGCGGGGAAGCCTTAAAAGGACTTGACGTGTCCTCGACAAAAAAATGACCACACGTTTGGTTGTTTTTGCGGCATTTTATACTCCGTATCACGGAGGTTTCGTGCATAGTCTTGAGGGGCTTCTACAAAGACTTGCGAAACGTTCTTTTGATATTACCGTTGTCACAAGTCATTGTGATTCCCAAAGCCCACTCTATGAAGAGCGCTCCGGTGTGAAGATTATTCGTATCCCCTCATGGAATCCCCGACGATTGAATGCGTCTTTTCCTATTCCTCAACCGACGTTCACAACCGCAAAAATGCTTGTTCGACTGATTTTTAGTCCTATAGACGTTGTCAGTACGCAAACGCGTTTTTTTCCGTTCTCTTGGATGGGCGCATTGTTTGCTCTTCTTCGCCACAAACCCCTTATTCACACAGAACGCGGAAGCGGGCACCCAACACTGACATCCCCTCTCATGTCTTTTATTGCCAAGGGTATCGACCATACGCTGGGATTTTTTACCGTGCAGTCCGCAAAAAAATGTATTGGCGTTTCTTCTTCTGCCACAGCTTTTTGCCACCATATAGGAGCCCGCTCGCTCCAAACCATTCGCAACGGCATTGATGTGACGGAATGGGCCACCGGAGAAAAGTATCACGCGCCTTTCTTGCCGGAAGATGCTCTTGTCATCACCTTTGTGGGACGTCTCATTCATGGCAAAGGCGTTCATGATCTTTTACAGGCTTTTTCTTCGTTTTCGGATAAGCACATCCATTTGTTGATTATTGGCGAGGGACCCTTTCGTTTATATTTAGAAAAAATGGTGCCGCATGAAACGCAGGGTCGAGTACATTTTTTAGGAGAGCAAGACCAAGAAGCTATTAAAAAAATCCTTCGGCGAACAGATATTTTTATTAACCCATCCTATTCCGAGGGATTGCCGCGGTCCGTGCTGGAAGCCGCTGCGTGCGCCAAAGCGGTTGTTGCTACCGATGTTGGTGGGACAAAGGAACTTTTCCCCGCCGAAGCCTATGAATTTCTTCTTGCTCCGCACGATATTCAGGAGCTGCGTCATGCGCTAAAAAAACTTCTTGATGACCCGATCCAAAGAAAAGAGTTAGGCAAAAAATTCCAAGAGCATATTCAATCCTCCTTTGACTGGAATCATATTGTCGATGAATATGAGACTCTTTTTTCGCAATTTGTGAAATCTTCTCACGTATGATCACGCGTCAACGACCTCTTATTTTTCATCTTCTCACGGTTTTACAAACCGGCGGCACAGAAAGAGCGCTTGTCAATGCGCTACCAGGTCTAAAAAATTTCGATCATCACGTTTGTTCCATCTATCCTTTCCCGAAGAACGATACTATTGTTTTAGATGCCTTCAAAAGCATGCCGCATGTACAGGTTTCAACACTCGATGTCTCGCAACCATTCCTAAAATTTACACAGGCAAAGAAAAAATGCTGGGAGAGTATTCACAACAGTCAGCCCGATCTTCTTATTACCTATTTAACTCATGCTGATATCATAGGCCGTTTTGCCGTTCCCAAAAACACTCCCTTCCCCGTTGTTTCTTTTTTGCGTAGCACATTGCGCGACATTAAATTTTATCCTTTTACGCCCCTTAACGCGCTTACAGCCAGAAGAATCAACGGCTATTTTAGCGTATCAAAAGCGGCTTTTGCGCCGTACGAAAAATGGTTCGGCATGCCGTCATCTGCATGTACCATTATTCCCAATGGCGTTGCTATTCCTTCTTTAGAAAATATTGCTCACGCTCGTGATCAGATTCTTCAGGAATTTTCGATTGACAAAAAGTCATTCACTTTTGGGTATGTTGCCAAAATGCGACCCAAAAAAGGATTTGATACGCTTATTCATGCTTTCGCTCTTCTTCATCACGATTTTCCGAATACCCATCTTCTCTTAGTAGGTGACGGGCCTTTAAGGCCGCAGATTGAACACGCTATACAAAAAAAAGGACTCTCACCGCATATCACCTTAACCGGTGTTCGCGACGGAAAAATCATGCTTGCGGCAATGGATGTCTTTGTGTTCCCATCGCTTTTTGAAGGAATGTCCAATGCGCTTTTGGAAGCTATGGCTGCCGGCAAACCCATTATTGCCTCGGATATTCAAGAAAATCGCGAGTTGCTCGAAGACCCGCGGTATGGGCTATTCTTTCACGTCCAAGACGTTAATGATCTTGCCACAAAGATGCGTGAAAGCGTCAAAAACTCTTCCCGTACCGAAAACCTGGGCAAGCTTGCACGAAAGCGAGCAAGAGAAAAGTATTCTCTTGACCAACATATTCTGACATTTCATGACGCTATTCAAAAAAATCTCGACGAACCCCCTCCAAAAATACAGTTGTTTCGATCTTTTTAAAAAAAGTTGATTGATCAATTATACCTCACGGCTTGTGTTACCGTTAAATTTCTGGCGCTTTTACACCCAAAATTTAACGGTAACGATGCCACCTATGCTTCAGAAACGTCTTAATGTTCTCT
>CAZRYK010000007.1:0-24557 GCA_964604315.1 uncultured Gammaproteobacteria bacterium | reverse complement strand
ATCTTTTTAAAAAAAGTTGATTGATCAATTATACCTCACGGCTTGTCGGGGTCGGGTTCACTATCCGCGTTCACTTCACAACATCATGAATTACTCACAAATTGGATCGGATGTAAAAAAATTATATAATGCAGAATATGCAAAAGCTTATCGTTTAAGCGATGCAGAGGCAGTGACGACTGAAAATTTTGCCCATTATCAAAAAATTCTTCAGCGCATAACAAGTAACCCACTTCACCCCGTAAAAGTTTTAGACTTGGGCTGCGGCACTGGCCGATTCTTTCACTGTTGCCAAAATACCTCTTTCCTCTTAGGTATCGATATCTCACCAGATATTTTAGAACAAGCAAAAGCACCCATTTATGAGGAGGCAATCACTGCAAAACAGAGAGAACTACGATGTGGAAATATTTTTCATATGCATTTTCCATCCCATTCATTTGATGTGATTTACTCTATTGGCGTATTGGGAGAACATTCTCCTTTAGATCTCCCTTTGGCTTTAAAATTTTTTGATATGCTTGGGCCGAACGGCCAGATATTCTTAACCGTTGTCGATAAAGACTCAAAGCAGAACCCATCTCTCCAACGACGTATTGCCGAACAACTCTACCCCTGGATGCCACCTATGCTTCAGAAACGTCTTAATGTTCTCTGGCAAAACTATTATATGACAAAACAAGAGATTGAAAATCTTTTCACACAAACCTCGTTCCGCGAACTAAGCATTGAACATCATGTCTCAACCTCTTCTCAATGGAGAGGAGCGCATTTTGAGATCTTTGCGCGAAAATGAACCCGACCCTGACACGGCGAGGGGTATGGCGAGCGGTAATAAACTTCTCTCCAAACACGTTCATTATTAGTTAAATCTTTCTTTTATCCGCCCTTCAAAACCTTGATAAAATCAAAAGATTATTGTATTATTTATCAATGTCATCAGACGTTTTTATTTAGCCTTCTCGAAGTAAACTATGTGTGGCATTGCTGGCAAAATTCATTTTGACCAATCACCTCTTGATTCCTCGTTGTTAGAGAAAATGGGCAAGAGTTTAGCTCACCGAGGGCCGGACGATAGTGGCATTTTTAATGAAAAAGGCGTCGGTTTAGTGCATCGACGATTATCTATTATTGATTTAAGTCCTCGCGGCCACCAACCCATGACCACCGAGGATCAAAATTATTGGATTGTTTTTAATGGCGAAATATACAATTTTCTTCCGCTACGCGATGAGCTGGAAAAAAAGGGCTATACCTTTCATTCGGATTCAGATACGGAAGTTATTTTATATTTATATCATGAGTATCAGGAACATTGTGTTGAATATCTCCGCGGAATGTTTGCTTTTGCAATATGGGATAGAAAAAAACAAACTCTTTTTGCGGCGCGCGATCGTCTTGGGAAAAAACCCTTCAAGTTTTTTATGAACGATCACTGCTTTATTTTTGCCTCCGAGTTAAAGGCTATTCTTCAAAATCCCGAAGTGCCTCGCGAAGTTGATCGAAAAGCAATTGATGATTATTTAACATATCAATACACCCCCTTTCCCGCAACCGGATTTAAGCATATTCAAAAACTTCCCCCCGCACACTATCTTATTTACCATAATGGAAAAATCACGACACATCGGTACTGGAATATTGATTTTAGCGAAAAATGGCTCTTGTCTGAACAAGAATGGACAGAACGTATCTTATCGGGACTCGAAGAAGCAACAAAAATTCGCATGATCGCCGATGTTCCCTTAGGCGCTTTTTTAAGCGGTGGCGTAGATTCAAGCGCCGTGGTTGCCATGATGAGCAAACATTCAACTCGGCCGGTAAAAACGTTTTCTATCGGTTTCAAAGAAAAAAAATATGATGAATCGTCCTATGCTCGACTTGTTGCTCGTCACTTCCAAACGGACCATACGGAATTCATTGTCGAGCCAGACGCGATTAGTATTCTTCCTCATTTGATCTATATGTACGAAGAACCCTATGCGGATTCTTCTGCGCTTCCCACCTATATTGTAGCTAAATTATCACGTCAACATGTGACAGTAGCGTTAAATGGTGATGGCGGCGATGAAGCTTTTGGTGGATATCCGTGGTACCCCCTTCACCGATTGGCTGCACATTATCATAAACTCCCTTCACTTTTCCGCAAGATCTCGGCTCAATCTCTCTCACGCCTACTCTATCTTTACCCCCATCTTTTTGCGCAACAAGTTGCCGGCGCGCTTGCCTCCTCCAATAAAGATTTAGCGCACCAGTACATTACGTTCTGGTCTTATTTCTATCCCAAACACAAAAGAGACATTTATACAGAAACATTCCGCAACGACCTCCAAAAACATTCTTCTGAAAAATGGGCAGAAGAAATCTACCGCCAATGCACGTCCTCCGATCCTTTAGATGCGGCACAGTACACCGATATTCACACGTTCCTTGCCGGTGCACTGCTTCCAAAAGTAGATATAGCGGATATGGCGGTGTCTTTAGAGGGTCGCTCCCCCTTCTTAGATCATCAATTCATGGAACTTGCGGCCCATATTCCAAGCGAGATGAAACTGCGCGACTTTTCTAATGGCAAGGCTATTCTTAAAAAGGCTCTTGAAAATATTGTTCCAAAAGAGGTGATGTACCGTAAAAAAAGCGGCTTTCGCATTCCCCTTGAAAAATGGTTTAAAGAAGATCTCCGGACTGTTGCCAAAAACGTTCTCTTAGATCAACGCTCCATCGACAGGGGATATTTTCAACGACAAGCGCTCGAAAAGATGCTTTCGGATCACGCCACAAGCTCTATAGGGCACGGCCGTCGTCTTTGGGCGCTGCTCTGTCTAGAATTATGGCATCGTTCATACATTGATGAATCCTCACCAAAAAAAATTTCATTAACATAAAAATATGTCCAATACAAAAGAACTCGCATTTAGCGTGGTTGTTCCAGCCTTTAATGAAGAGACTGGCATTGCGGAAACTATTCAACGACTTCAAAAGACTTTACCCACAATGTCAACAAAATGGGAAATCATCATCGTCGATGATGGTTCAAGCGATCAAACGGCGCACATTGTTCAACAGTTCCCCGGTGTCGTCCTCATTCAACACCCCACAAATGGCGGCTATGGATTATCCCTCAAAGACGGAATTCGACGGGCGACTTATGAGTACATCATTATTACGGACGCAGATGGCACCTACCCTATTTATGATCTTCCACGACTTGCGGAGTACATTCCAACATTTGACATGGTGGTAGGCTCGCGTACCGGAAAATTCTACCGTGGAACATTCTTAAAATATCCCGCACGAAAAATCTTTTTATGGCTGAGCGAGTTTGCAACTGGCCGAAGAATTGATGATATCAATTCCGGCTTACGTATTTTCCGTCGTGATTTAGTATTGGGCTTTTTTGACACATTGTCCCAGGGTTTTTCTTTTACCACAACGATTACTCTTGCATTCATGCTGAATGGACATTTTGTCAAATATATTCCGATCGATTATCAAAAACGATTAGGTAAATCTCATATTCGTTATTTTCGCGATACACTACGATCTGCGCAAATTATTGTGCAGGCGATTCTTTATTATAATCCTATCAAAATTTTCCTCCTTCTTTCCCTTCCCGCCATTTTCTTTACCATTGTTACGCTCATCCTGGGATTCGCAATGCACGAGGTTCTTTTTTACATCACGAGTATCTTCTGTTTCTTGTTCTCTATTATCATGTTCTCCTTAGGTCTTTTAACTGACATGCTACGGAAATCCTTTCAAAAAAAATAAAAAACTTATCCATCGCTGACAGATGATCTATGTCCCAAAAAAAGCAGAATGATTGGTATTTCCAATGGCAAAACTATCACGACAACTCTCTTTTTCTATTCAAAGAGTGGATCTATCCCAATACCCTTGAAGATTTTCGCGATAAAACTGTTCTGGATGCAGGTTGTGGCGGCGGTCAGCATACTTTTTTTGTCGCCCCGTTTGCAAAATCTGTGACGGCTGTCGATTTAAACACTGTTGAATTGGCAAAAAGAATAAATAAGGACTTCGGAAATATTGAATACGTTGAAAGCGACCTTGCAACAATGAATTTAGAGAAAACTTGTGACATTGTTTTTTGCATTGGCGTTGTTCAACATACAGACGATCCCGAAAAAACGGTATCAAATCTTAAAAAACACTTACACTCCGGTAGTAAAATTATTTTGTGGGTTTATTCCCATGAAGGAAACTTTCTTAATCGTGTGGTTCTGGAATTTCTCAAAAGACACCTCCTTTTAAAGCTACCGAAAAATATTCTCAATTTCCTCGCTATCATTTTAACCTTTTTCGTTTCTATTCCCGTCTATACTATCTACCTTCTTCCGCTACGCTTTCTTCCGTATGATCAATATTTCGAAAATTGGCGAAAACTTTCGTTTCGCCGAAATCTTATTAATGTCTTTGACAAACTTAATGCACCACAAACAATCTTTATTCATCGAAATGAGGTAGAGCAGTGGCTAGATCAACGAGAATTTAAAGACGTCTTTATCGATCACTATAAAAAAGTAAGTTGGCGGGCATCCGGAACAAAAATATGAATCCTTTCTTAAATGTCGTCTATCGCGAAAGGTTCCTTCTTTTACTCCTGATAGGTCTTAATGTCCTATCCTCTCTTTTATGGTTAAAAAGTAGCGGGATTCCAGTCCCGGTTGATGATGCGGCTCAATACCTTCATATTGGTCAAAACATTACCCAAGGCCGCTTTAGTCTCAATGGAATAAATCCGACGATGGCTCGTGAACCCTTCTACCCGCTGATCATTGCCTTTTTGTGGATAACAACGCAAAATCTCATTATCCCCATCATCGTTTTTCAAATAGTCATTCTTATCTCCTTAGGTGTTGTTTTTTTTCTCTTCTTAAGACAATACGATATTGTGGCTGCAAAGATAGGCTCGATTCTTCTTTCGGTATTTCCGGTTCTGTCCTATTATAGCATACAAATCTTAACTGAAGTTCTCTTTACATTTCTCCTTTTTACTTCTCTCACACTTCTTATTAGTGGCCTCGATAAAAAGAAAAAAGGCTGGATCATTGTTGCGGGCCTGCTTACTGGAGTAGCAACTTTAACGCGATCAATTGTATTGTTATTCCCGGCATTCTTGATTTTGTACTGTCTATTTTTCCAACGACAATGGCTTAGGTCTTTCTGTCTTTTTTTCCTATCAGCTTTAGTTGTGGTCTTACCATGGAGCATAAGAAACCAAATGATCTTTTCAACATTTTCACCCACGAGCGGCGGCAGTCATTTACTTCTTGTCCGGGGAATCCGTTCAGAATATACGGCATCAGAAATGAAACAGTATCTTTACTACGCAACACTTGGAAGCTCTGCATCGTTCGAAGAGGAAACGGTATATAGCAAAAGATCCCGAGATCTCTTTGCATTTAAAGAAGCGCGCGATTATGCCCTTAAACTTGAGCAAGGAGGATTGTCAAGTCAAGAAATTGAAAAAAGCGTGCAGTCTGAAGCCGTTCAAAAGATTCGCCAAAATATCGGCCCATACCTTCTGCAGAATCCCATGGAGATTATTAAACTGAATGCGCCGCCAGTCAGCATCTTTCATCTCATCTTCCGGCCAACGATCGTCATCGATGTTATGTTCGTCCTTCTCTATCTTTTCGTTTATACCATTGCATTTACAATGATTTTCCATGTAAAAAAGAAAGGTTTTGGAAAAGTAAAAAATGTCGTCCTTATTCTTTCTCTTTTTTTATTGTATTATAACCTTACCCTTTCATTTTTCGATGCCTTTCCGCGCTACAATGTCCCCCTTATCCCTATTTATCTCCTTTTTCTTTCTTTATGGATAAGCCATTTATCACACAAAAAAAAGAGTACCCCAACCGAATGAATAACACACCAACGTTAAAAAAGGTTCTCTCTTTTTACCACCGCTACCATGTTTTTTTTGTTTTTTATTCCCTATGTTTCGGTATCAACTACTTTATTACATGGGTTCTTACGGATTACTTTGGCATTTACTATATCCTCTCCTACGGCGCAGGGACATTTATTAATTGGACTTTTAATTTTTTTAGTAATTCAAAAGTAACCTTTCGGGGACATGATACGACAAGACAACTACAAAGATATGTACGATTTCTTATTCTTTATACTTGTTTAGCGCCATTGAATTTTGGAACGGTTTATCTCTTAACATCGATTTTTCACGTTCACTATCTTATTTCTGTTCCAGTCGCAACTATTACCTACTCCGTTATTAATTATACTATCCTTAAAAAGAAAATTTATACGTTCTCGAAGGTCATTGACTCCAATAACCCGATATCCGGGCCAAACGCAAATAAGCTCGATCGATTGCAGTAAAATATGGTAGAATAAAAAAGATCCATGCGTTACTTTGATCTCCTTACATTTATACAATACTTCTTTTTTACGACAGTGAGTCTTTTTTATTTCGGACTTGTTGGATTTTTTTCGTTAAAGAGAATACTTCTTAAACTTCCCGCTTCATTGATCGCTGCGATAAGTATTTTTAGCGGTATTGCGGGGTTTATTTTTTTCGTCAATCTTCTTTCCTATATTGTACTACCTAATCTCGCTATTAAAATCGTCTTTACCTTCTTCACTATTCTTTTTCTCACCCAACTTTCTATTGTCGTTTCTCATATTCAGAACGTCAAGATCCAAAAAATAAAATTCCCCGCAAGATCACTCACCTTTTTTATTCTTCTACTTCTTTTTTACATCATCGCTTTCGTTAATGGCCTGTACGATATTTTCATCTTTGATGAAGAGTTCCATCGACCGCTGATCTCGAGCATCATTATGAATAATTTTCCCATTTACGCTCGCGCAAATCCTTTTGAACTTTCTCCACACTTTAACTACCATTATGGTATTGATCTATTGGGCGCCTCCTTTGTTTTAATAACAAAAATTCCTTCCTACGTAGCCCTCGACGTGATTTCCAGCATCTCTCTTTTTGGAACGTTCTTGCTCTTTTATGGTCTATTTCGAAAATTACATTTTCCCCAAATACGGGCTTTTTTTATAACCGCAGCGGGAATAATGAGCGGAGGCTTTGCGTATCTTCTCGTTCCCAATACAGAACGCGCAGTTTTTTTTCAAAATAATTTTATGCCGTTCATGTTTTCGGGTTTTGTCCCTCTTTTTCATGCTCTTTATACTAGTACATTCATTTATATACCGATGTCTATTGCTTTTGCCTTGCTTTTCTTATATGCCATTTGTCACTCGACGGCGGTGTCTTTTCAAAAAAGAGCATGGACTCTCGTCCCCCTCTTAAGCATTATTCTTGCCGGAGCAACCCTGGTTAATGAAACTATTTTCTTACTTATTTTCATTTCTCTTTGTGTAGCTTTGATTTTCCGTTTTGCCATTTACAAAAATCAACGTTCAAAAATTTACAATGAGATTATCCTTTTTTTGCTCCTATACATCATCACTAGCGTTATTGTTATCTTTCAAGGAGGATTTATTTCAGGCTTTTTCCTCCGAGAGTATATTCAAAGCGCTTTTGGTTATTCTGAAATAATGGAACGATTTGGAATGACATCGGTTACAGCTATCCATAATGCCGATATCGATCAATTTCCCTTTTTCTTCAAAATCCTCAAGCCCGCAAACAATATTCTTTTGCCAACAAATATTAATCTTTTTATGAGTGAACTAGGCTTATATGGTATATTGGCGATAGCCGTATCTGTTGCCATTGGAAAGAAGATCCTTTCTTCTTCGACGGCGCATCGCGAAGAACTTTTAATTCTTTTTAGTCTTTTTGTAATAAATTTTTTGATTCCCACATTTTTAAGTTCCCCACTTATTTCTGATTCTTATTTTGCAAAATTCTCGGTCATCTCCATGGCCATTTTCCCTTTTTTACTATTCTACATCCTCTTCACGACTCCTCTAAGTGCTAAAATGAAGACTTTTCTTCTCATTTTAATTATTTTCTCCACACTACCGAATTTCTTTTTTAAGACCTATCAAATTTTTTATAATAATAATATTGAGAATAACGCTACTTATTCACCTGCACGATACTCAATGATTGATTATAATACTCTTTCCGAATTCCCCGGAGGTAAGAACCGACCCATCTTTTTTTCTAATCTTGAGGATGGATTTATGATCACGGACATTGTTGGGGCTTTAACCTATGAAGATGTTCTTAGCGCGAACCCCTCCCTCTTTCACCGTATGACGAATTATCTCTCTTCTAAGGACCTGGAAGTACTTCATATTGATTATATTTATCTTACTCCCTCTCTTTATGAACAATTCAGTCCACTTGCAAAAAAAAATTTAGCGAAAAATTTTTCTGTTATTATTGAAAAGTCAGATGGAGAAGAGTGGAGACAGATCTTAGAACGTCATCTATAGTCGTTCATTTAAAATGTTGCAAGAAATTTTCGGAAATGCTCAATACCTTTTGTGATATTATGATTCTTTTGCGCATATCGAAAGGCGTTTTGACTCATTCGCTCATAATCTTTCTCATTGTCGAGTAAGTGTTTCACCGAAAAAACGAGTTTCTCAAATTCCCCATCCGCATAGAATCCGCATTGCTCGCGAGTAATAAAACCTTCCGGATTAACAGATAACGATGCAATAGGAACACCTTCGCGGCACGACTGAACAAACGTATTAGGAAAACCTTCGTGGACAGATGTACTGACAAATATTTTTGCCTCACGAAAGTATTTTTCTATCTCATCAAATGGCACGAAAGAAAAGTAGTGAACATTTGGTAATAATTTAGCCTTTTCGACGATCTGTTGACCATAGGCTGATCGCGGGTTTCCAATAAGCAAAAAATTCTCTTGAGGAAATAATTCTGCAAGCCGTAAAAAAAGATCGGGTTTTTTCCATTCCACCAACCGCGCCTGGTAAAAAATATACTGACGTTGTGAAATGGAACTCATGGCGGGAGGAATAGGATAGACCGTTCGGAATATTTCTGTTTTTAGGTGTTCGTTTTTTAATAACATCTCTTGTTGTTCACTATGTTGAACAAGAACCTGATCCGCATGATGAAGACCATAATGAAAAAGAGGCCATACCCACCCTAAATATGCGCAATAAGATTTATTGCATTCACGTTCATGCGCTACCATATAAACAAATTTTCGGCGATAGCATCGTGTAAAAAATGCCATAATGCCTGTTTCTGGACCCGCGCTTCGTTGAACATAGACATCCGCATTCGCGCGACGTAACGCTTTCCACAATAAGAATGGTGCAACAATAGTAAGCGTCAGTCGGCGCATTCCTGTTTGAGGCTTGACGGGAAAAGCTTTAAGAAGACGAAGATGGAGTCGCACGTCTTCTTTTTGACCAATATCAGCAACAATAAAAGAAACGTCATAGTCCTCATTTTTAGCTAATGTTGTGGCTAAAAGATATAATTGGACTTCAGCGCCTCCTAGATCTCCTTTTTGTTCGGGATAAAAGATACTATAAGCAAAAGGTGCGACAAAACAAATCTTTTTTTTAGACGTATTTTCCATAATCTACATTTGAGAATCCAAAACTTTTTTACACATTTCTTCAAAATCTTCTGATGCTTTTGCCCAGGTAAATTGTTTAGCACGATCTTTTCCGTTAGCGCCAAAGAATTGACGTTTTTTTTCATCACGTATCAACTGCTCCAATTTATCCGCAAATGCTTGAGTATCGCCAGATGGAACGAGATAACCGGTTTCACCATCCACAACCTGAAGAGCTACTCCCCCGACGTCTGTTGCAACAACTGGCAAGCCTGACGCCATGGCCTCATTAACGACTTGAGGGAAATTATCATACAATGACGAAAGAACAAAGATGTCCGCGAGAGCATAAGAAAGAATAAGCTCATCTCCATAAACGGGACCTAAAAATCGCACATGATCTTCTATTCCAAACTGTTCGACCATCTTTTGCAGTTTATTCTTTTGCTCCCCTTCTCCGATAATAAGAAGAGTTATAGACAATTTTTTTTCAGATAATATTTTCCATACGTTTATGAGTAATCCAATATTTTTAATCTCGGTAAGACGACCAACAAATAACGCAACGATACTGTCCGTAATCTTACTATTCTCTCGTAATTGTTGCAGGCGCCTATTATCCGGAACGATGAAAAATTTTTCATCAACACCCGGGGAAATGAAATAGAGATGTGGAAGCTTCTCCTTTTCAAGACGACGATAGACATCGCCATTTGCCACCACAGCTTTTACTCTCTTTAAGAGAGAAAGCTCGAATTGAGAAGCTCTGCCAGGCATACGAACAACCGAAGGTATACCTAAAAATTTCTGCGTCATAATGCCTAAGCGCGCATCACCATTATGAATAATAATATCATACGAGCGCTTATGAACACAAAGCCGCAACAGAACGAGGAAACGGAAAATCCATAAATCAAGAATGACAAAAAAAACTGATAGCAATGGAATGCGTGGAAAAAGATTACCCCAATATCGTATAAATGGCATGGGGAAAATGGTCGTCGGTATCCCAAAATCCCTCTTTGTCCCCTTGCGCAAAAGGGGGCGAGCTGTCATGAAGTTTAGCTCATGTCCCCTTTTCTTTAGCTCCACCATCGTGTGGATCATGAAATTTTCTCCTCCACCAATTAATGAGCCAGCCAAACGGTTTACAAATAGGAAACGCATATTATCAATTAAATAGGTGAGACAGGGGAACAAAAGATGTTTCCCGCTTAGAAACAAAATCAATAAACGATTTTAAGATGCCACGAAGATCCGGATATTTTTTAAGTTCCCAATAATGCGTTGCAAGCACAAATGGCGCGTTCTTTTTCTCGCACCACAAAAATTGCTGTATAAGTGTCTCTAAAGAGACCCGGGGGGTTAATGGGTAAGCGACAAGTTCCTGATGACGATTAAAGGAGAGAGGATAGGGATAAGGTCGATGATAACGCACGCTACTCCACCCTCGTTGAATATAAGCTAACAGATATGCCCATGTGAGTGGTCTTTCAGGAAAGATACCCATTATACCAGAAAGATGTAATCCTGCCCTCATCATGGCTTTGGCTCCCGCCATACTTAAATGATTGCTTGGTGGAACAAAAATCCTTATTTCTGTAGAAAATAATTTTTCAAGATAGGCCTTTCCCTCTTGCGTTTCTTTCATGAGTTGATCTTCTGTTTTCCACGCATATTCTCCAATCCATTGCAGATGACTTTCGTGAGTCCTTTTTCGTAATCCATCTGTATTCGTCTTTGTTGCAAGAACACTCTTGTGATGAGATAAACGCACCTGATACGCATGACTATACCCGTGCAACATAATCTCTATCTTATTCTGCTGATTCTTCTCCCGCAAAAAATCGACCAATGCGGAATTTTCTTCTAGGCTTTTATTTTCTTCGTCTTGATAGAAGAACTTGTGTTCCCCCTGAAAATGAGATTGAACAGCAAAGGGAATAACAGCCAAAGAAACCCGAATCCCTTTTTTCCAGAACGGATCATATATTTCTTCTAAATCTTGATAGTTAGTCCAAAAACTCGTATCATCATCCCGAATGGCAAACATCATAAGGTAGCTTTATTGACAGCATTAAAGTCGTTAGGAACGAACGATTTCACCGCTTGAAACTTTCCACCCACGGACGAAGGAAGAAAATCGACGCGCTCCCAGGTAAACTCCACGTGGTGAAACAGACGATGGAGCTTATCTTTCAGAGGCTGTAAAAGGCGCTCCTCATCTTCGGGTTTTACACCTTCACGGCGCACATACTTTACATGAATGCGGTCAACGGCTTCCTGGATGATCTGGAATTGCTTAATGGCCGCTTGATCACGAAAGTAAATGTGCCACAGATGAGAGATAACTCGTTCCCCGTTCGGCAGAGTAAAGATATCATTGGTTCGGCCACATACAGATTTCAGAGACAAAAAAGGACGACCACACGGGCAAGGAGAGGCAGCCAGTTCTGCAAGATCTCCGATGCGGTAACGAATGAGAGGCGCTGCTTTGACAACCATGTCTGTAATAACAAGTTGGCCGGTTTCACCCGGGTTTGCCGGCGTTCCATCTTCCCGCAGAACCTCGACATAATAGTAATCACTCATGACGTGCAAAAGATCGCTCTCGGGACACGTCATAGCAATCCATGGCATTTCTGTTGATCCATAAAGATTAAAAATCTTTGCGTTAAAAGCTTTTCGGATCGTTTCAGCAACAGGCTCGGGTAAAGCTTCTGCCATGGCAACAATGCCTTTTACTTGAGGGAGAATCACCTTATTATCGAGCGCAAATTGGCTAAGGGTCCACAATGCACTAACATAACTTCGAATAAACTTCGGTCGAAATTCCTGCAGAATCGCGTTGATCTTATGAATCTTAGCGTCGCCAAAGGTACTTCCCCATGGATCATTGACGTCTAATACATCTAAACGTTTCATGATATTCCATCGGATTAAAAGTTTCTCAATGCCTTCTGCTTTTTTCAGGCGCCAAAGATGAATTTGTCTGTCCCCAAATTGGTACCCCCACCACCGATATCCGCGTTGTGCCACAAGCTGCTTCTCAAGAACAGCGATTTTTTCACTATAAACGGTGAACGGTGAACCCGTCGAACCCGTGGTATCGCCTTTCTCTAAATCTTTTTGATCAAACCCTTCTGTAAACCAAGATCCATCTTTATCCGCAACGCGCAAACGATCTTTAACCATAATGGGTAAGCGTGCAATATCCGAACTTTTTTGAAGGTCATGCATATTAACCCCATGCGCATCCCATTGCGAACGGTAAAATGTATTATTAGCATAAATAAAACGGATATGATCGATTAGCCGACGATTTTGATACTCCTGAAATTCTTGCATCGACAATTGTTCTCGTTCTCGAAGTTCTTTAAGTAGGCGATAATACTTTGGATGATAAGTCCATTTAAGATGAAAAGCCATATTCACAAAAGGAGACAAGAAGGTGGAGCGCGGATCTAAATGATGAATCGTTTGCGCATGATCATACCGCCGTATACATTCTTTCATTTGGTCTGCTGTCCCCACGCTAATACGCACCGTATCGGGAACACCCGGAATCGAACTTCGATCACGAACGTGCACGTTTTCATATTTTAAAAGAGACATGAATTTTTTAACGTCAGGTGGTTCCGTTAAAATAAAATTTCCGAAAGACGGATGCGAAGGAATGCCTCGATCCTTTAGTGCCTGATACAGGTACGTTTTTGCCCGGTCAACTTCATCGACATAGGCTTCCATATATTCTCGATCCTCCAACGCTGCTTTTGCCGCGACGAGCGCAAGACGATTTAAACTCTTAAAATTATGGAGCTTTGCTAACGTATAAATCACCGGCTCTTGGGCTAGAACATAGCCTAAACGTAAACCCGCAAGCCCATAAGACTTCGAAAAAGAGCGCGTCACAATAAGATTCGGATGCTTTTCAATCTGTGAAGCAACGGATACTCTTGCAAAGTCTCTATAGGCCTCATCAATAATAAAATAGGTTTCGGGAAATTGCGAACAGATCCACTGGATGTCTTCCGACGAAATAAGCGTTCCTGTTGGATTATTTGGATTATTCAAGTAAACGAGCTTCGCATTACCAACCTTTTCCGCGAGTAGCTTAAGAGGCGTATTAAAAGCATCGGGCCATACCCATTGTTCTACCTGGTCGGTCAGCGATTTTGCAAAAACAACAAAGTGGCTATAAGACGGCTCTGGAACAAGAACACGATCTGTCGGATTGACAAGGGTTCGCAAAATGAGAGCCAGCGCATCGTCAGAGCCGTTGGTCAACAACACCATACTCGCGTTACTTAAGCCAAACATCTTTCGAATCTTTTCCCGTAACTCATACGCCTGAAGATCAGCATACCATTCTAAATGGGCTTTTTTTCCTACGGCCTCCTTTAGGGCGCGTAGAACTTTAGGTGAAGGCGGTATCGTTGATTCATTCCAGTCAAGTTTCAAAGGGCAACGTCGTCGAACATCAATCTCCGAAAGAGAACTGGTTAATCCATAGGGCTTTAATTTTTCAATAAAGGTATTCATCCTCATATGTTAATCTTTTACGTTAAATTTTTGATGAGTTTTCTTGAAATCAACGAGTTGTTGCCATAGCCGATAAAATAGATGACGAAGGCCGGGTATATAATAAAAACCTGTTGCCTTGCTAAGCGTCACCGCAATTTTTCTTAGACGTTCAGAAGAATTTTTAACGGCGGTAAGTTTTTTATTTAACCGAGGAATGCTCTTTTGCATTTCTTGGCGCATATTTTCAGCCGTGAGAATTTTCGACGTCTCCAATACCGCATAACCTACGGCGCCGGGCACATGAGCATCAGAACCAGCAGTTTGGCAGGTTTGCATCCACGGATTTTTCAAAATAACATCTTGTGTTGCGCGATATTGTTGCGCATGATCTTTAGCATTGCACGTTTCAAAACCGTCAACGATCTCACGAACATCCTGAAAAAGATCTTTTCCCACTGAATGCAAATAAAACCACCCCTCTCCACGTCGACAAATATGCGCAAGGATTGCTATACCCTTTTGTTCATGAATTTCAGATACCGCTTCCTTCAAGCGAGGTTTGATTAAAGGAATACCTGATCGCACAAAAAGGCCTAATAAATGTGCGCCATCATCTAGGGTAATTTCTACCCCCGGAATAATCTTTATGCCATCTAATTCTTCAGGACCAGTGTAGAAAACATTATGGTCCGTGATGGCTATTCCTGTTAATCCGCGTTTTTTTGCATAATGAATAATTTCTTCAAGAGAACTGTCGCTATCGTGTGATCGATCCGAGTGGCAATGCAGATCATAAAAGTAACGTTGTTCCATAAAATTATCCTGTTTGCGCACTTTTCCAATAACGAGGCTTGACAAATGAATACTTTGGAAGGTCTTCAAAAGGCAGAGTTTGCATTTCTTTCCCTTCCTCTATAACATGAACAAAAATATCTTCCAAGAAATTTTCAGCAAATTTTGATCGGCGGTGATAAATGGCATGATAAACAGTTGGAACACGAGAAAGATTGTACCCCATGATATGCCCCATCACTGCATCGGCATAAGCTGGATTACGACATCCAATAAGCACGCCCAAAGGCTTGGGATCGGGAGAAAGCGGGCCTTCCCCTTCACCGGCAATAATACCGTCAATAATATTCAAAATCGCCCGCGGTCGTTTTGCATTGTGAAAATAAAGCGCATGATTGAGATCAAGGGTTGTTCTCCAAATAGTTTCATTCCCACGCCAGCTACCGGCAGAAATCCACTCTTGACTAGTCGCAAGGGAAAGTTTGCGTAAAATTTGTAATATCACATTGAAGACTTTTCTTTTTAGCATGGGCATTTCCGCAAATGTTTCCCAAAAATAATCATAAAGATCTTCATATTTTTCGCGAAAGATATTGGAAAGCAAATAATTATCCCCGCCTTTGAGCCACGGCCCTTTAATATGATGAGGTAAATATTCTTTATGCCCGTTAATGCCCACAAGGCTCTTAAGAGAACCTGTTAACCCCGCCTTGATATGCGTCTTCATTTTTGCGACATTGATCATAAAATCCGCGTTCTGAATGCGATTCGTTACAAGATATTCATGTTTACCGGGTGCATGATGTTTTTTCATGAGACTCCATTTATAGCACGTCACGCGGAATCGGTCAGCATAATCAGCAATGTCTTCAAGGAAACTTTCTTTTTGAAGATCAATAATATAGTGACTGTCACTGATGTTCTTTCCAAAATCATCCCGTGAATGTTGTGAAGACGGTGACCAGCTGGTTAAAAAATTTTTCCGTTGCATAACCGTCAATCGCCAATCTTCCAAAATAAAATGAATATCGGGGTACACTTTCCGCATCATATCCACCATCTCCTGCACACCACTTCGCTTCATGAGTTGATTAAAGTCGCAGTTTTGCAAGGGGGCATCGGCAATAACGACCGTCCCGCGTTTCTCCATTGCCACAGCCGCAAAATCAATAAGGTGCTTCAGAAGTGAAACATGCGTAATAAGAGAATCTAAGTTGCTACCGTTTGGATTAAAATCTCGCACCCAATTCGGCTTTAAAAGAAGTATTTCTCCGGGCCGAATATCCTGCCCGAAAGGATTATCCTCATCCCGCCCCAGGGTTTTCCAAAGATTTTTCAAGGCTTTATAAACAGAAGAATCTTCATTGCTATAAGGAAAAGAGGGATACCGGGGCGCTGTCCACGATACTCCTATACAACTTTTTTGTTCACTTTTTTCCATAAACTTTACTACGAGTAAAAAGGAGTTTTCCTTGAGGTGTTCGGGGCACCTCGGAAACCTTCTCCCATGCTACCACACAATCCTTTCCCATCACAAGGTGAATTTTTTCGTTAATATCAGCTACTTCTAGGGATTTCGGTTTTTGACCAACTGCCGGAACATAATATATGCGGACGCGATCAACCGCCTCCTGAAGTACTTGAAATTCTTTCACCCATGAGCGAAAGTAGAAAAGGTGAGTAAAATATTCCCCATGAACAATATTTCCGTCTTTTGTTAAGAAATTATCTGTTACGCGGCCGCGAATACGTTCTAAAACTGGCAAAGAACTTCCACAAGAGCATGTATCCCCGCGTACCGCCATATCACCAATTTCATATCGAATAAGCGGCATGACATTATTATGCAATGTTGTGATCACGACGCGGCCTTCCTCGCCAGGCATAACAGATTTATTATTCGCATTGAGAATCTCGACATAATTATTAAAAGAGAAAATGTGCATCTTTTTTTGCGCACATTGTCCTGCAATGGACCCTACCTCCCGTGATCCATAGAAATCAAACACCGGGGCATTGAACGCTTTTTCAATAACTTCACGCATAAATGGCTGTAGAGTCTCTGCGGAAGAATAGATAAATTTCGGTTGCCAGAGATGAGAATTGTGAAGTGAAATATATTTTGCTATCTCATACAGCGAACTCGCATAACCCTTAATAAAGACCGGTCGGACTTTATTAATAAGGTGAACAGCATCAACCATTACTTCCGGCGACATGCGAAAAGAGTTAATAAAATGACTATGCGTCATCCAGTTGACGACACGTGATGTTAAACTTTTGCGCTGATGAAAAAGATCTCGTTCTGATCCCCAAAAAATAACTTTAGGCACCTCTGCGTAATCCACGCCTAAAAAATGATGAAAATAATAAGTTAAACTCGCTATACTCCATTCAACGAATTCTTTATCCTGCACAAATGTTTGTGGTTTTCCTGTGGAACCGCCCGAGCTATTAAGAAAAACTCCGCGTCGGTCTTTCCGGGTTGTTTTTAATGTCTCAAAATTTTCCTGAATCACTTGCTTATTAAGCAACGGGAATTGATGAAGCGATAAGCGTTCCGTATTGAAACCCCGAGCAATCTTTTGATAATAAGGAACCCTCGTCGTGGCTTCGCGAAGCATGACATTTAAAAACTCTTCTGTTAATGAAGAACCGCCTCTTTCGATCTTGGCATAATAGCGTTCCCAATGTCGAAATCTCAAAAAACGCCGCAGGAGATAATAGAGACTACCGCGTAAATGTCGTGGATGATAACCTTTCATAGGATGGGGTGGCGAAATGATTCCTTAGATAAAGGAGTACATAAATAAAATAAAAAATATAAGTAATAATTGTCGCGGATACGGCGCCATACAACCCCCATATTGGAACCATGAGAAAATTTCCAACAACGTTTAGGACAATCATCACAAAACCCACAAACATAAAATGACGAATCGTTTTCATGTCTAGGGTATTAATAAACCAGGCAAAAATACTTCCGATAGCTAAGAGCGGCGCCTGAATACTAAAAAGCAGAAGAAGAACATAATCCAAACGGTATTCCGATCCATAAAAAAATAACGTCACCATCGTTGTCGCCCCTGTAAGAAGGAGAAGGGCTGGAAAAAAAAGAAAAACCCGCGATCGCAAGCGATGAAAAATCAAAGCTTTTTCTTCGCTACGGGATTTTGAAACAAATGGAAAGAACACATTCACAAAAACTTCCATCAATTTCATCATAATCATGGTCGAGGAAACCGTATAAGCAAAATATAATCCCACAGCCTGTTGATCGATATAATAATTTAAAATAAGTCGATCAACATTCAGAAGCGTGGTTCCGGTGACACTTCCCATCATCGCATAAAAACCAAAGTGTGTTAATGTTTGGAACGTGGGTTTGTTCCAATGAAAGGATCCGACATTTCTTATGAGAATAGTTATTGCTCCTAAAAGGAGAACGGCATAGGAAACGACAATGGGAATAACATAAGACGTAAAATCTTTTCCGGGAGATTGCAAGAGAAAAACTAACATTCCGACTAATAATACAGAAGATGCGATGAGCCACCATGCCTGCGTCCGAAAGCGATGAAATGTTCTAAAGATGGCATCAGCCATCAATTGTAGCGTCATCGCAAAAGAGAGAATAATCGCCCACTGATAAATACGAGACGATACATTAAATAGTGACATAAGTGGTAGCCGAAAAATCCATAACATAATGAGTCCAACAATAAGAAGACCAATAAAACCCATAAGCGCTGCACTGACAATACCGTCTCGCTCTCGGCCACTTTTTCCCGCACCGTATTTGATCATGGAGGTATTCAGCCCCCACAACAGAGGAATCAAAATAATGGACGCCACGCTCAACGCTAAAGCGTAATGACCATATTCTTCTCTTCCTAGTAATCGCCCCGCCAAAATGTTAGCAAAAAAAGACGCGACAGACCATATGCCTATTCCCACGGAGGAGATGAAGAGATTCTTTCCAAATTCACCTTTTATAAAACTTTTTGCCTTTTCGGTGGAAAGCATAAGATACCTACAGTTAATAATCTCCTACAGAGAACGATACATGCTACGGTCAGGAATATTTTTAATCTTTCCCTTAAGATCAAAAAGGAAAGGTTTATTCTTAAAAAGTTTTTTCCATTCATCTTCTGTCAGATCACAAAATGCTTTATGCGGCGAGATTATTACCACCGCATCGAGCTTGCCCATGACACGATCTAACGAAGACATAAATTCAAACTTACCCTTAAATTCATGTAGCTCTTCGGGGTCAATAACCGGATCAATAGCAATGACACGAGCGCCATGCGCATTCAATGAACGAATAACGTCGTCGGCTTTACTATTTCGCGTATCAGGAACGTTTTCTTTAAAACTTAAACCCAGTACTCCCACTATAGATTTTTGAATGTCGATCTGTTCTTTTACCATTTCACGAACTAACAATTCAACAACGACGGAAGGCATATTATCATTGATTCTTCGCCCCGCCAAAATGACTTCAGGATTATACCCGAGCTGTTGAGCTTTGTGTGTTAAATAATACGGATCAACACCAATACAGTGTCCTCCAACAAGTCCGGGGGTGTATTTATGAAAGTTCCACTTCGTTCCGGCCGCCTCAATGACTTCGCGCGTCGATATTCCTAGCCGATCAAAAATCAACGCCAGTTCATTCATAAGCGCAATATTCAGATCGCGCTGAACATTCTCAATAACTTTTGCCGCTTCGGCGACTTTAATACAGGAAGCGCGGTGCACACCCGCCCCGCAAACTGCCTCGTAAACGTGCGCGATGATCTCAAGAGATTCCTTGTCCATCCCAGAAACGATTTTCACGACGCGTTCAATCGTATGTTCCTTATCACCGGGGTTCACGCGTTCCGGTGAATATCCGATTTTCCAATCAATGCCGCATCGCAATCCAGAAACTTTTTCCATGATCGGAATGCATATCTCTTCTGTGACACCGGGATAAACCGTTGACTCAAAAACCACGATACTGCCTTTTGTAATATGACGAGCAACGAGTTCAGATGCCTTTTCGACTAGCATTAAGTCGGGCTCCTTTGCGTCATTAATGGGCGTCGGTACTGCCACAATAAAAAAATCGGCTTGCGAAAGATCCTCTTCATTGGATGAATATGTTATAGAGGCTGTTCCGAGTTTCTCAGCGGAAATTTCATTCGTGTCATCGTGCCCCTCTCGTAAACGCTGAATGCGGTGTTGATTAATATCAAAACCGAGAATGGGAGCTAATGCTGTATGTCCGAATTCTACAGCAAGAGGCAAGCCGACATAACCTAAGCCGATAACAGCAACTTTTCTTTTAGGAGAATGGTTTGTCATCATAGTGATGCGAAAAATAATAATCTTTTTTAGGAGAAAGAAAAAGAAACGGGCCGGTCACGACCAATAGAATAAAAAGTTTCCATAAAATACTTGTATTGACAAACTCTTCATAAAAACGACGCAAAATAAGAAGAACAAAAAAAGTCATAAGTCCATACAGAAAAACATCTTGGCTTAAAGAAACAGCAGAGGCGAGTAATTCTTTTTTTGTTAATGATGCCGGCAACATGATAAAAACTTATTTCATTCGTCCAAAGCGCAAACGGAAAAGCGAAAGAATGGTACGGAAGGCTATTCTTAAGACCCGGAGTTGAGACCCTTCTTTATTGCGCCATGTTGTGGGAACTTCAATAATATCTGCCGAGCGTTTGTGGGATTGGTAAAGCAGGTCGACGTCAAAAGTCCAGTCAACGGTGCGAACGTGAGTTGTTAAATATTTTGCTAAAGCGTATTTAAACATTTTCGCGCCGCATTGGGTGTCATGATACCGCAAACCAAAACCTAATCGGATCGTGAGATTGAATAACCGGCTTGTCATGCGCCGAAAAAAAGTTTGTTTTTGATCAATCACCGATTCTTTCATCCAACGCGAGGCAATGACTCCATCGTGCTCACCCACAAAAGAAGAAAGACGTAAATACTCGTCTGCCGACGTTGAATGATCCGCATCGACAAAACCAATAATTTGCCCTTCGGCTTTTTTAAAGCCTTCCAACACCGCGCCGCCTTTGCCGATGCGTTCCGGAATGTTCAGCGCATGAATCCATGGGAAGCGGGCAGTGTATTCGGAAACAATGTCAGGCGTGCGATCCGTGGTGTTATTAATCACAATCCACATTTCGGTATTTTTCCCATCAAAAACGCGCGCATAATCATCTAGGGTCGTGCGAATGCGTTTCTCCTCATTATATGCCGGAATAATAATCGAAAGGTCGGGGTTCATAAAGGAGAAGGATGCCGATAACGTTTAAAAGCAATCATAAAGAAGAGAAAACTTAAAGTGGCCTGCGTGAGCGAGAGAACCGCAATAATCTGCATTAACGATTGATGATAGTACACGATTCCTAAGATTTGCACAAGCATGCCAAGCATCAAAATTCCCAAAAAAGACCACTCTTTAATAGAGATAAAATACGTCACAAAAAGATTAACCAGCGCATAAAAGGTCATGGCTATTGCCATGTATCCCAGAAGTCCGGCGGATGCAACATAGGCCTCACCGTAAAAAAGACGGATAAGAAAATTCGGAACTGCAAGATATAAAAGAATGGCAGCAATCCCTGCGCCACCGGTAAAAAAAAGCGCTTTGCGCATAATGAGCCAATGATTTTCGTTTCTGTCAAAACGCTCGGCTGCAAGTGGCAACAACACTTGTGCAATGGCCGCTGTTCCAAAAACTATAATTCTACCTAAATTGGCTACGGCGCTATACCAGCCGGCCGGTTCGCCCCGAAGATAATGATTCACAAAAAGAATATCCATGGAAAGCAACAGGGTCAGCGACAACGATGTAAGAAGCATACGCACGCCAAATCTTAAATGATCTTTCCGCAATCGTATCGGCTTCTTTTCTTTATTTTCAATATTTCGTGTTGAGATAAAAGACAAAACATACGCCACCAAAATTCCTCCCACAATACCTGACACCGCGCCGCTTAACGCATACCCATAAGTGATCGCCGCAATGGTCACCCCGACTTTTACCAAAACTTCAACAACAATATTGGCAGACAGATGACCGAATTGCTGTAGCCCATGAATAATGCCGCGATTCGCGGACAAAATAAAATAAAAAAGCAACACAATAGCTAAAATTCTTGTGGCATTGATGTCTGTCACATTCAGCCATTCAGAAATCGGTTTGGCCAATAACAAAAACAAAACGCTCCCCACGACGCCAATAAGACCAAATGTTTTTGTTAGCCACGCGCGCAATGGCAGAACACGCGATTCTTGTTGGGACGCTTTGTATGCCGAAACAATACGCACCACCATTAATTGCAACGTGCCGGAAAAAACCGAAAGAATCAGAAAAAGCGATGTTAAGGATGCAAAACTTCCATACAAGTCTGGCCCCAGTTTGCGACCCACAATAAATTGAAGAAAGTAGTTCCCCAGTGCGGCAAGAAAAGACGCGATCACCAAAACAAAACTTCCTGCCAAAAGTTTTTCCGATTTTAAGCGATGGAAGAAATTAACCATGACGTGTAAGATGCGGCCGCCCGATCGATTCATAGTCAACGGCAAGACCCTCTAATTGAGACGCTTGTAAAATATTACGCGCATCAATAATCGTTTTGCCTTGCAGTGAATCCACCAAACGTTTGACATCCATTTCTTTAAACTCTGGCCATTCGGTTAAAATGACAATGGCATCGGCCTTTTCTGCCGCTTGGTAAAAAGTGTCAAAATACGTAACGCGTTCGTTGCCATCAACCTCTGCCAATTCCTTTTTAGCGCGTTCGCACGCAACCGGATCAAAAGCATGAACGTGGGCTCCTTCGGCCAAGACTTTAGGAATAAAGTCTAAAGAGACACTCTCGCGCATGTCATCGGTGTTGGCTTTAAACGCCAGCCCGAAAACCGCAATCACTTTGTCGTGTAAATCCGGGAGGTGTTTCTTTAGTTTCATGTACGGCGTGTTTTTATGTTTCACATTTTCCTTATTCACTGCTTCTAAAATCGCAAAGGGTTCGCCGGTTTCTTGCGCGATCCGTGTCAATGCACGCACGTCTTTCGGAAAACAACTGCCCCCAAAACCCGGACCCGCAGTTAAGAATGCATGTTGCCCAATGCGATGATCGAGTTTCACACCTTCAGAAACCTTGGTGACATCTGCGCCGACACGTTCGCAGATTTCAGCGACCGAATTGATAAAGGCAATTTCGGTTGCCAAAAGCGCGTTGGCCGTATATTTCACCATTTCCGCGGTCTTTACATCGGTCATGACAATGGGACATTGTAGAGGTTTGTAGAGATCAGCTAAAATGTTTTTTGCGCGTTCCGACGTTGAGCCAATCACCACGCGGTTAGGTTTTAAACAATCCGCTACGGCAAAACCCTCGCGTAAAAATTCCGGATTCGATACCACGTCAAATTCGCCGGAATACTGGTTGCGAATAATATCCGAAACAATATCCCCCGTCCCAATCGGCACGGTACTTTTATTCACAATCACTTTATATTCTTTCATGGCCTTCCCAATATCTTCCGCAACTTGTTTCACGTAGCGCAAGTCCGCCTGACCGTCTTCAGAACTTGGCGTACCAACCGCAATAAAGACGACTTCGGTATTTTGCACAGCTTCTGCCGTGGACACGCTAAATTTCAAACGTCCTTCCTTAATATTACGCTGTAATACTTCTTCTAAACCCGGCTCAAAAATCGGGCTCTTCCCCTGTTCTAAGAGTCGAATTTTCTCCTCATCAATGTCAACGCACAGCACATCATTGCCGATTTCTGCAAAGATCGTACCGGTAACTAACCCTACATACCCTGTACCAATCACGCTAATTTTCATAAAACGGTTCTAAAATAGTCAATGGTTTTTTGAATCCCCTCCTCTAAATCCACTTTCGGTTGCCAATCTAAGATTTTTTTTGCTTTCGTAATGTCTGGACACCGACGTGTGGGGTCGTCTTTGGGCAAATCTTTATACACAATTTCCGAACGCGTTCCTACCCAGGCACAAATTTTTTCCGCAATATCTTTAATAGTATATTCTTCCGGATTTCCAATGTTGACCGGGCCGGGGTCAGTTGGCGTATTCATTAATGCCACGAGCCCACGAACGTTGTCGTCAACATAGCAGAAACTTCGCGTCTGCGATCCGTCACCGTAAATAGTTATGGGCTGGTCAGATAAGGCCTGCACAATAAAATTCGAAACCACGCGACCATCATTTTTATCCATGCGCGGGCCGTAGGTGTTAAAGATGCGCACAATACGCGAATCGACACCGTATTGATCGCGGTAACTTACACACAAACTTTCTGCCACGCGTTTGCCTTCATCGTAGCAACTCCGAGGACCTATGGTACTCACATTTCCGCGGTACGTCTCATTTTGCGGATGAATTTCGGGTTCGCCATACACTTCCGATGTGGATGCTTGAAAAAATCGCGCGCCATGCTCTTTAGCAATTTCCAAGCCATTCATAACACCAATGGTACACGTTTGAACCACTCCCACCGGATCTTTTTGGTATTGCGGCGGACTGGCCGGGCACGCTAAGTTATAAATCTGATCAACGGGTTTTGCTCCAAGGTGCTTGTTATAAGGCTCCCGAATATCACGTTCAATAAAGGTAAAATGCGCGCTGTCTTTAAGGTGCGTAATGTTCTCTAAACGACCCGTCAAAAGATTATCAATCCC
>CAZRYK010000006.1:0-33837 GCA_964604315.1 uncultured Gammaproteobacteria bacterium | reverse complement strand
TTTTATTTCAATGAACGAATACCCCACGGGTTACATTTTACATCGGTTAATTCGATGTCTTGCTAAATAGGCCGCCGAAGGCTAGACTAAAAAATATGTTCCAACCTTTCCTTGCCATCTCTGCGGTTCCGGATCTTACCAACGCCTTGGTGTGTATGTTGTGTTTTTACCGTTTGAATAAAACATGGAACGCGACAAAACAAACCGACCTCCGAACCGATTATTTTCGTAAAACCTATTTTATTCTGGTTTTAACCTATCTTGCGTACTCTCTGCCGGTGTTATTTTTTTCCACGTCCACAGATATTTTGAGCGCAGCTTACATCATTGGTAATGGAGGGTTCTTTCTGGCGCTGGCTTCCTTTGTGCGAATTCCTTTATCTTTTAAATGGCAACATCTGCAACGGCCCCTTTTCTACGGCCTCATTGGCGTGGGGCTTGTTTTTGTGATCATCGGTTTTCTGTTTCCGCCACAACCCGAAGTGAATTATTTCACGCGCATTGTCCGTTGGAATCCAGCCTTTTTCGTGGACGTTCTCTATGGCTTGTATCTTGCCATCGCTCTTATTCCGTCCATGATCTTTTTCGTTATCCAATCATGGATGTCAGAAAATTGGAACGTCAAAGTGCGCTCGTGTTTAATGGGTGTCGGCCTTATGTTCCTTATTGTTTCCGCGTTCATCTTCTATTTCTTTAATTTTTCATCGGAGTTTATTGTTTCTAACTTTTTCTCGGTTGTGGGGTTCCTTGTCCTTTTAAGCGGAGTGTATTACCGACAATCCTCAAATCTTGACTTCCGCGCCAATGAGATGTAGATGGCCTATTTGAATAAAAATCCTTTTTCTCTTATACTAACCTTATTCACTTTATTAACTTCACCCTTATGGCAGGCACAAATGACAGCGCAAAGTTACACATCTTGGTCATTGAAGACGATCAATTCTTAGGCGAACTAATTACCATGAAACTGTCTAAAGAACATTTTGAGGTTTCTTTAGCAACAACGGGGTCCGAGGGGTTAAAAAAGGTAGAAACTCTAAAACCGGATATTGTGTTGTTAGACATTATCTTGCCGGAAATGGATGGCTTCGAAGTTTTAAAAGGGATCCGAAGTTTAAGCGATAGTCGCGTCGCAAAAACCCCGGTGATTTTACTTTCGAATCTTGGTCAGGAATCCAATATTGAACGAGGGCTTTCTTTAGGCGCGCAGGATTATTTAGTGAAGTCGAATTTCACGACCGACGAAATCACCCGCAAAGTCCGCGAGACGTTGGAGAAAGTGAAACAATAATAACAGAAAGCGATCAGCTTGGCATTCGGAGTCACTACATTGGTGCCCTCCGGCGAGTGACTCCTTAACGCCAATCTGATCGCTTTTTATTTCTTGTTACCGTAAATAGTTCCACGGATTAATCGCGCGGCCGCCAGAGCGTGTTTCAAAGTGAACATGCGCGCCTGTTGTCCAACCGGTTAAGCCAATTTCTCCAAGAGCTTCTCCGCGGCCAACAGATTGGCCGGCTTTGACGTAACTGGTTTTCATGTGCGCATAAAGCGTTTGTAATCCGTTACCGTGATTCACAATCACATGCAATCCATAACCGCGGCCCCAGCCTGCAGATGCCACCACGCCGCTGTCCGCGCTAAAGATGGGGTTGCCCACATCGCCGTCAATATCTAGAGCAACGTGTCCGGAAACAACTCCGCGGTTCACACGACGACTGCGCGCGGGCCAACCTAAACTGCCACCGCTGTTGCCGCCTTTTTCCGTTGTTGTGGATGGCGAGAAGAATTGCCCCACACGACTGCCTGTATTGCTTGGAACGGTTACGCGGGGTTTAATCTCCTCGGGTTTTTTGCCGCCGTCAATAATCAGCACATCGCCTTCCTGAATTTGGGAGGCGTCGGCAAGTTCATTAAACGCCACAATAGATTCTCCCGTCACGCCATACGTCTTTGCAATCTTATCCAGCGTCTCGCCCTTTTTCACGCGGTGCGAAGCCGCTTGTCCGCTGTCGGTCACAATCACCGTTAATTTTTGGCCCGGCTGAATAAGTGATGTTGCCGACAAATTGTTTTCTTTTAAAATGGTATCTTGTGTCACGCCAAAATCTTCGGCAATGCTTCCAATAGTATCGCCGCCTTGGACAATATAATATTCCACCGTGTCAAACGCCAAACTTTGTGCCGATCCGGTTAACGACGGTTTAACAATTGACCCTTGGCTAATGCCGCTGTCGTTAAGCGCAAGTTCCAAATTATCCGAAACGCCTCGTGCGGCAACGGCGCCGGTTTCCGAAAGCACATTTTGATTGTTAATATCGACGCTTTCTATTGTTTCCACAATATCGGTTTCTTGCGTGTCTACGAGATGCGATGCAAGAGCCGTGCGGCCAAATTCATCGGCCGTGGTTTCGCGTCCATACACATTATTGGTGACAACAAAAATCATGGTCAGAACAACCACGGCGTGAATGGCGTAACGCGTGGTCACGGGAAGTAAAAATACAGAACGTGACGCCGCAAGTGTTTTGCGCAAACGGTTGTTTACCAAAACCCCCAGTCGGTACAACGGAATAAACGCATGGCGCAATAAAAAAATCCCAACCATGCCTAAAGGTTTGCCGATGAGAAGGCGCAATAATCGCAGAAATTGGCGACCGGCGACGGCAGCAGTTTTCACGATCCCTAGAAGAAGCCGTAAGAAAAATAATGGAAGGCGCGCGCTAATATGAGTGGTCCTTTGTGCTATCTTTTGTCGCGCATAAATACAGGCAGTTTGCTGTTGATTTATGGTACCAAAGATAACTTAACTTATCCCTTTTAGGGATGTATTCAGGATAGCACTGCTGTTTGCCGTGGTCAAGAAATGCTCAAAAATATTGCCAATATAGGCAAAAAAGGGTATTCTTAACATTGTTATGTATAATCATCAAACTCTGGAGGCCAAATGGCAAAAACATTGGCTTAAAAAAGGCACGTTCCACGTCGAAAACACCGACACGCCTTCGCGCATGGTCATGGCCATGTTTCCGTACCCGTCGGCCGCAGGCTTGCATGTGGGGCACCCGGTACCTTATACCACGGCCGATATTTTTAGCCGATTCTACCGCATGAAAGGTTTGAAGGTCCTGCAACCCATGGGCTGGGATGCGTTTGGCTTGCCCGCGGAAAATTATGCCATTAAACATTCCGTGCACCCGGATGTTTCAACCAAAGAAAATATTAAAAACTTCCGTCGGCAATTACAAGCGTTGGGGCTTGCCATTGATTGGGAACGGGAAATCGATACCTCGTCGCCCGAATATTACCGCTGGACCCAGTGGATCTTTTTACAATTATATAAACGCGGGTTAGCCGTGCGTCAAAAAGCGCCGGTGAACTGGTGTCCATCGTGCCAAACCGTGTTAGCCAATGAGCAAGTGATTGACGGGCATTGCGAGCGTTGTCAAAGCGAAGTTATTCAAAAAGAATTGAAGCAATGGTTTTTCAAAATCACCAATTATGCCGAAGAGTTGCTGGAAGATTTGGGGAATATTGCGTGGCCCGAACATATAAAGACCATGCAAAAGAATTGGATCGGCAAGAGCATGGGCGCGGAATTGCATTTTGCAGTTTCGAATACCAAATATATCTTAGATGTTTTTACCACGCGACCCGACACCTTATATGGCGCAACGTACATGGTGTTAGCGCCCGAGCACCCACTGGTTTTAAAAATCACGGATGAAAAACATCGCATTCCCGTGGAGCAATACCAAAAAAAGACCGCAACAAAAAGTCATTTAGAACGCACGAGTTTAGAAAAAGAAAAGGTCGGGGTTTTTACGGGCGCGTATGCGACAAACCCCGTGAACGGCGAAAAATTGCCCGTCTGGATTGCCGATTACGTGGTCATGGATTATGGCACTGGCGCGATTATGGCGGTGCCGGCGCACGACGAACGCGACTTGGCTTTTGCAAAAAAATATCAGTTGCCGGTGCGGAATGTGGTGGAGACGCAAGAACCATTTAACGAAAATAAGGCGGCAACCGGCGAGGGTACACTTATGAACTCCGGGCCATTTGACGGCATGAAAACCTCGGAAGCCGTTGAAGCCATCACCAAACATGTGGGCGGTAAACCGCGCGTGCAGTACCGTCTGCGCGATTGGTTGGTTTCGCGTCAGCGCTATTGGGGCGCACCGATTCCCATTATTTATTGTGAGTCGTGTGGCGAGGCGCCGGTGCCAGAAAAAGATTTGCCCGTGGTTTTACCAACCGACGTCGATTTTCGCCCCACCGGGGAATCGCCGCTTGCACAGAGCAAAAGTTTTCATAAAGTGAAATGTCCGCAATGTAAAAAAAGCCAAGGCGCGCGGCGTGAGGTCGATACTATGGACACCTTTGTTTGTTCATCGTGGTATTATTTGCGCTACACCGATCCGCGTAATACGCAAGAACCGTTTACCAAAGAATCCTTAAAAGGTTGGGTGCCGGTACACACCTATGTTGGCGGCGCCGAGCATGCGGTATTACATTTATTGTATGCGCGGTTTCTTGCCAAAGCCTTGCGCGATGCCGGCGTGACGGATTTTGATGAACCGTTCCAACGCTTTATTGCGCATGGGTTAATTTTAGCCGAAGACGGACAAAAAATGTCGAAGAGTTTAGGCAATGTCATTAATCCGGACGAGGTCATAGCCGACGTGGGCGCCGACACCCTGCGCGTATATGAAATGTTTATGGGCCCGTTGGAAGATTCTGCCCCCTGGGACACTAAAGGCATTATGGGCGCGCGCCGGTTTTTGGAAAAGCTGTATCAATTTGCCACGCATTGGGAAGACAAAAAAGAATCGGAAGAGACAAAGTCCTTAGTGCATCGGACGTTAATCAAAGTTGAAAAAGATATTGAAAGCGCGCAATTTAATACCGCCATTTCCTCGCTCATGATTTTGTTAAATCATTTTGCGGCAACGCAAAAGGTGTCAAAGGCTTCGTTGGAAATGTTCCTGCAAATGTTGTCGCCGTTTGCGCCGCACTTATGCGAAGAACTGTGGGAAAAATTGGGGCATGCGGAAAGCATTACAGAAAGCGTATGGCCAACAGCCGACAAACAATTAGCCGAGCAAAAAACGTTGACCATTGCGGTGCAGGTGAGTGGCAAAGTTCGCGCCACGCTTGAAGTCACCAAAGACATGAATGAAGAAACCGTGAAAGCCAGGGCGCGCGATTTGCCGAATGTCGCCATACATCTGAAGGGTAAAAAAATTGTGAAAGAAATTGTGGTGCCATGGCGAATTGTCAATTTTGTTGTACAATAGAGGCATGTTACACAGCATGGAGATTCTTGACCTTTCGAAAGATCATTTGCAACGCGCCATTGATTTATTGCGCGACGGTTTGGTATTGGTGTACCCAACAGAAACATCGTATGGCTTAGGGGGCAATGCACTCTCAACAGCAGTGATCGAGCGCATAAGAAAAATCAAAGGGCGGGATGCGCAAAAGCCCTTACCCGTGATTTGCGCCGATGTCGACATGGTTGAACGCGTTGCGATTATTCCGGAGATGTGCCAAAGCCTCATTGAGCAATATTGGCCAGGGCCATTAACCGTGGTGTTAAAATCTCGCGGCGTGTTGCCGGTATCTTTACTTTCGGGCACCGATACCATTGCGGTTCGGGTTTCGGGTTCGCCCATTGCGCGGCAATTATCGTATGGTATAGATGCGCCGTTGGTTTCTACCAGCGCCAACCGCGCCGGGCAACCCGATATTTACACGCAAGAAGATTTGCAAAAACTTTTTAGCACAGGCGAACAACCCAATGCCCTCTTAACCCACGGCGATCTTCCTAAGCGCCTGCCCACAACCATCGTCGACGCCACATCCGATCACTTAAAAATCCTGCGGCAAGGGGAAATTATCTTGAATAGTAGTAAGCAATAAGTAAATGGGAGCGATCAGATTGGCGTTAAGGAGTCACTCGCCGGAGGGCACCAATGTGTGACGACGAACGCCAAGCTGATCGCTCGTTGATCGCTGACTACAGAAATTTATGTCTCTCTTCCAAACCCTCCTTAAACATCCTGCTTACGCCCTACATCGGCTCTCTCCGCCGCATATGCGCCGCGGCATGAAAGAGCTGTACATTACGGCCAATGTCATGTTTTTGGGAACCGCTATTTTGGCGATTTTTGAACCCCTCTATTTATGGGAGTTGGGGTTTTCTCTGCAAAAGATTCTCTTGTTTTGGGCCGTGGTGTATGGCGCATATTTAGTATTGCTTCCGCTCGGCGCAAAAATTGTCTCGCGCATTGGCTATGAACCCGGCATGATGTGGGGCAGTGTCTTTATGGTGGGGTATCTGGCTTCTTTGTACGCCATTGTCTGGAACCCCATCTTTTTTTGGATCGCGCCCATTGTTTACGCGATTCAAAAAATGTTCTACTGGCCGTCGTATCACGGCGATTTTATTCACTATATGTCTCGCAAAGAAGAAGGCGAAGAAGTGGGGGACATTGAAGTCATTGGAATCTTTGTTACCATCATCTCTCCGATTTTTGGCGGTGTGATTGTGGAATTTTTAGGTTTTGCGTGGCTTTTTGCTGTTGCGAGCATTTTAATCATTGGCGCCAATTTTTGGACATTGCGCACGCCGGAAAATTTCACGCCGCAGTATTTTGATTATGCCTACCCGTGGAAACGGTTGTTCGCGCGCAAAAGCTGGCGCAACTTTATTGCGTATTTAGGCTACGGCGAGGAGCTTGTGCATTTATCTATTTGGCCGATTTTTATTTTTGTGGTTGTTAAAGATTATTTTGACGCCGGAATGGTTGCCGCGGTCGCATCCCTTGTGACCGCCTTTATTACGTTTTATATTGGTAAGCTTGTGGATCACAAGCATCGGTACGATGTATTGCGTATTGGAACTGTTTTGTACGCGCTGTCATGGTTTTTGCGTATTTTTGTTGCCACGGGCCCGCATGTTTTTGTAGCGGATTCTTTAGCGCGCACCGCAAAAAAAGTCACCGTGGTTCCCTTAAGCGTGATTACCTACGATCACGCGCGCAACCATACGCCCATGCACACGGTTGTCTTCTTTGAATTTTCGCTCATCGTCGGAAAAGTTTTCGCCGCGCTCTTAATGTTTGTCTTCCTTTTTGCCTTCGAGGGTTTTACCCCCATCTTTATCATTGCCGGTTTAATGACGCTTCTGTACGCACTGCTAAAATAGAGTTGACCCTTTGCCTTGTGGCTTTACCTCTCTCGGATACGGTGTCGATCCGTTCCAGCGACGGATCGCACCTCGCCCTCGGCTTTCCGGCTCTCTGTCGAAGACGCCAGAGCGACCAAGCCCGGAAAGCCTTCTGGAGCTCCTCGAGAGCCAAATCCCCAAGGCAAAAGAATTCAGATCAGAAAGTCTAGACACATTCTTCTGTCCGAAATCGAGTTTTAAACATCAAAGATTTTTGCGCTTTTGGCCTTTGGAGGGACTCACGCAGGCGTCGCTGGCTTGGTCCCCGACCAAAGGAAGGGGCAGCGGCGCCGAGGGAGAAGAGGCTGAGCTCGCTGGAAGCGATGACCTCTGTGCCCGACAAAGGACAGAAAGCGCAAAAATCTTTATTAACTTATGTCGTTAAAAAACGCAACGCGAACATTGCTGCAACAATTTCATCTTGCCCCCAACAAAGACGCGGGACAGCATTTTATGATAGACGCAAATCTGCTTCAAAAGATTGTTGCCACGGCACAATTAAAACCCACAGACACGGTTGTAGAGGTGGGGCCGGGCTTAGGAATGTTAACACGCGAGCTATTACCAAAGGTGGCTAAAGTGATTGCCGTCGAGGTTGACCGCAAGTTTCTTCCGGTTTTAGAAAGTCTGGCGCAGAGAAAGCCAAACCTTCACATTGTGTGCCAAGATATTTTACGGCTCAACATGCCTGAACTTTTGGGGGACACGCCGTTTCATATTGTCTCAAACTTGCCGTACCACATCACCTCGCGTTTTTTGCGGTTGGCGCTTGAAGACGTGATGCAGAATCAAAAACTCCAAACATTGACGTTGGTGATTCAAGACGAGGTTGCGGAGCGTATGGTAGCTCAACCCGGAGACATGAGCCTCTTATCTTTATCTGTGCAGTTTTTTACGCAACCTAACTACATTCAAGCTATTCCACCGTCGGCTTTTTACCCCGAACCCGAGGTAACGAGCGCATTAATCCATTTAACTCGTCGTGCATCGCTTCCTTTTCATGACGTCAAACACTTTTTTCGCATCGCCCGCATCGGGTTTTCCGCAAAACGCAAAAAACTTCTTACCAATTTGGTAAATGGCCATTGCGGAACGCGCGAAGAACTCGAACGCTTGTTTGAAAAACTCCATCTTCTGCCAACGGCCCGCGCGCAAGAACTCAACATCTCGCAATGGGTGGAACTTGCTCGCGAATTTGAGATCGGATCTCAAATGCCCCTTTTAGATCCGATCTTGTAATTACAGCTAGTCTGACTGCTGACAGCGGTCTGCTGTTTATGGTATAATGTAAGCATCACCATTTATGCTAAACGCCCGTGAAGATGGAAGGATTCCAAACACCGCCCAACGAAACTCCGCGGAAAGGTTTAGGAGTCGCAATCAAACAAAAAATTTCCGACATTCATGCAAACCCGGAACAGGAACGTCGCTGGAGTTTTGGCGTTATTAGCGTTATTGGTTTTGCGGCAATTATCTTAGGAAGTGTGCAGATTATGTCAGACATTCGCTCGCCGCTTACCCTTCCCAAGAGCGAGAATACCAATACCGCGGTTGCCTCATCGGTGAATCTGGAAGCCTTGCGCAATAAAGACACAGATCAAGATGGTTTAGACGACTACTCCGAACTATATGTGCAAGGAACCAGCCCGTATTTAGCCGATTCGGATTCAGACAAGGTTGGCGATAATGATGAAGTAAAGGCCGGAACCGACCCGAATTGTCCACAAGGGCAAGAGTGTCAAAAACGCGCGATTTTAGACGATTCCACTACGGCAACAGGTGACGAAACCTCTACCCCAGACGACGCAGAAAACGTGACACCCGAAGAATTACGGAAAACGTTAATAGCCTCCGGCGCGCCGCAATCGGTGATTGATGAATTAACCGACGATCAACTTGTAGAACTATACAAAGAAACCGTGGCGGAAACCGGAACTGATCCTCTGGTAAACGCGTCAAATGTCAATGCCGCGAACACGAATGCGTTTAATGACTTAGGTTCAGAATCCAGCCTTGAAACAGCGGATGTGTTAAACCCAGAAGCCGAAGAACTACGAAGTATTCTTATTGAACTCGGCGTCGATGCAAAGGCTTTAGACACGGTGGATGACGAAACTTTACTCCTTATTTACGATGAGGCCGTGAAGGAAGAGACCGCTCAATAATAATCAGTCGTCAGATCAATAAAAGCGTACAACGCATGAAATACGCATCGTCCAAAAGAAAAATCGTTGGTGTCATGATGGCGCTGGTTGTTGTTGCGAATGTTTTAGTAATCGTGACGCCACAACCCGCCAATGCTTTTGGTTTTCCCAACTTTACCCTTGGCGATCTTCCGCGTGAAATCGAGACTCGGTGGGACAAAATAAAAGATAAGCTTGGCGCCATCATGTTTAAAAACGCGACGCGTATTTTTGTTCAACAGTTAGCGCGGCAAACCGCCACAAACTTGGCGTCGAGCGCGGCCGGCAAAGACCCGGTGTATTATCAGGGGAGTATTGGGGATATTATGAAAAATGCCGCAGATGCCGCGGCCGGGGATTTTTTGGAAAGTTTGGTGAGTGAACGCGTGTGTTACTATTCTCAAGAGGAATTAGACGAGACAGGGTTTTTTTGTCAGGATTCGTGTGAACCGGATATCGAGGACCCGGACCTTTATCAGCAATGTCTTGATGATTGTGAGGCTGACCAAGGTTTAGACAAAGTCAAAGATGGCGTGCACCCCAAAGACGGCCAACCGTGTAATTCGGACCGTGATTGTACGGGCGGCGGCCAATGTTTAGGCGGCTTTGGTTTTAGTTTATGCGACGCGGACCCGAAATTCAAAGCGAATGTTCAGTTAAACATACGCACGAATCTTCTGGGCGGCAAACCTTTACGCGCCAAATGTACCGCTACCGAAATCTTTTGTAATTTTTACCAAGGCCAGCGTGGCGAGGGCGAAGCATGTAGCGAATATGGCACTAGCCATGACTATGTGGTGGGCGAACTCGCCGAATATTTTAACGAAGAGTCCAATAATACGAGCACTTACTTAAAATTAATACGTGACACGTCGGTAAAGAGCCTTGAGGCCTCGGATGCAGAGGGTGCGTCGTTTCAAGCGGGCAATGGGTTTAAGAATCTAGAAAGTTTAATTTCTGGCGATCTTAAAACCCTAGGAACCGTTTTCAAAGATACCCAGTCGTTTACAGCGGAAGCGACTATTGCGCCAGAGTTAACCTATACCAAAGAGCTCGCGGCCGATGCCATTGGTGTTTTTACTTCAACGTTTGTCAGTAAGTATTTAGAGTATCAGTTTAAAAAAGGCGTAACACCCGGTAAGCTCAAAGGCCCGTTGTTTGGCACCCTGTACGATAGCTTCTCATCTGCGCGCACCGGCAATCGCGGACCCGACGCGTATTTTGCGGATTTGAATAAGCCCCAACTCATTGGCGGCGGGGAAGTAGATATTGTTGGCCAGCTGGTTTCGTGCCCTGGCGGAAACTTAAATGGCCCCAACAATTGCGTTATTACACCAAACTTTCAATCGGCGATTCAGCAGAAACTCACCATTCAAGAAGCCATTGACAGTAGCTATATTGACCCGAATTTACCGTTTGGTTACCGCGCCGGCGAAAAAATCAATTACACCGAAGGCTACCCGTACCGCAGTTTATTAATTTTGCGCAGAAACCGAATTTTACCAATTGGCGCAGAAATAGCCGCGCAATATATAAAGGATTTTGGCGGTAGTGTCGTCACCTTGCAAGAGGTGTTAAATGGTTTTGAAGACACCGCATCACCGTTCTATGGCTTATTAAGCCCCAACTGGGTTCTGCGCACGCACGATGCCATTTGTCAGCGCCAAGGGTTTACTAGTCAAACAGTCTACCAAGATTATATTGACGGCGACGGTTTGCTGGAAACCCCGAAAGAAAAACTTGTTAAACGCCAAGAGCAATGCGTGGACGAACGCACCTGTATTGCGCAAAGCGCGGATGGCCAATGTAGCGCTTACGGGTATTGCACCAAAGAAGAATCCATTTGGAATTTTGAAGCCGACGCCTGTGACGCGCAATTTGAAAGTTGCCAGACCTACGAGCAAAATGGCAAAGAAGTGTCGTATTTAAAAAATAGCATCGATAGCGGTACATGCAATTCGGGCAATGCGGGTTGTTGGGCGTACTGCCAAACGCCGGCATTGTCCGTCGGCGGTTCGCCCACCGGAGAATGGACGTGTGACGTCGCCTCCAAAGCCGTGTATTTTGACCGCGATCTAGAAGGTTGTGGTTCTGAAGACGAGGGGTGCAGTGAAGTGCTCCAAACAAATCAGGGCGCAAATATCGCTTCGAACAGCAATTTTAGTTATTTTCGGGGTGCGCTGAATGATCCGACTAATGAACCGGGTGGTTGGGATGCGCTGGGATTAACAAATAACAACGATTATTATATTGCAGATGCCGCGGATGTCACGAACACCGAACCGTTTTCCGGTTCCACGTCCATGATTATTGCGCAAAACACGTCAGGGGATTTTAAGGGTATTGGGCATACCATTGATACGGGGTACGATCTTGGGCATCGCACCTTTGCGGTTTCGCTGTTTGCCAAATCGGTTTCCGGCACCTGCACCGGAACAAATTTTCGCGTCATAGGTGGCGCCGGCGCAAACCTTTTGGCAGAAACATTTAAGCCCACGTCTGACTGGCAGGAATTTGTGTTTCAAACCGAGGAGGCCTTTGACCCAATTGTCGACGCCAACGATTTGCACATCAATTTAACCCTCGATAGCAGTTGTTCTTTTGCAATCGACGCCATGAAAGTAGAGGAAGGCGCAACGCAAACCGAATACAATGATTACGGCCAAACCCATACTTTAAATATGCAGTTGCCGCCGGATTACTTGCGTGCATATTGTTCTGGCGATCCGGCCACACAACCTATAGAGTGCGCCAATTACGCCCAGCTTTGCGCCGAAGAAGAGGTAGGTTGCACCCTGTACTCGCCGCAAGACGATGACATTGACGTTCCGGGGATTGCGTTTAAAGAAAATCGCTGTGAAGAAAAATACGATGGCTGTAAGTTCCACCAAGAAATGCCATCGCCGCAAATGCAACCGAATGGCGTGTTACGATCCGTTGCCGAGCGCGCTGGCGACCCGGCTATCAGCTTTATTTCCGACAAAGCCGAAAATTGTTCCGCGTCCTACAATGGTTGTGAAGAATTTACCAACATCAATAAACAAGAAGAAGGTGGTGAATCGTTGGAATACTATACGGCCATTCGTCAATGTGTGCCGCAGACCGATCCGGGCGTTGCCAATTATTATGTGTGGGAAGGCGATGACGTGAAAGGGTTTGTTTTGCGCACCTTTACCTTAAAACACACCAATCTTGGCAACAATGCGCCATGTACCGCGTTGCAGGTTTCGGGCGACCCGGGCAATTTGCAATGTATCGACACGCCGTCCAATGTGGTGGATTGTGGGCCCAATGGAACCAATAAATGGGGTGAAGAACCAAGTTGCGTAGAATATAATTTTGTTACGCCCAGCGGCGCCATTGAAAAGTATTATCGTTACCGGCCGTTAACTATTGTGGCATCCGAAGAGTGTTCGCCCATGCGCAATACCATAGATCAGAGTATTTATTACGTCGACGCCGATCTTTCCACAACGTGCCCGGCATCCGCCAACACCTGCCGCGAATATCAAGGCAATGCCGGTAAAAACACGCAAGAACTTATTAACGATGATTTTGCTGACACCTTGCCATCAGAGTGGGATGGCGACATTAGCTTAAGCACCGAATCATTAATGCCATTCGGTGATCACTCTTTAGAAGTAGACGGCGGTGGTTTTGCGGAGCGCCCGTTCGATCCAGGATTAGTTTCAACAATAAACACTTCCTATATTGTGAAATTCTGGGCAAAAGGCGACGCGAATAATTTAAAAGTCGCGCTGGTAGATAGAGATGGAGGCGAAGCCGTGTTTACCGATCTCTCGCCCGTCAAGCTTTCTGCCGACACTTGGCAAGAATATACACTTGGGCCTGTCAGCATAACCTGGGATTGGAAGTCGCCAGATGATGTTTTACGTTTCACAGACTTTGGGGCCGGGCAATCCTACTTTGATAACGTGCGGCTGACGCTGGTGACCGATAGTTTCTATGTGAACAGAAACTCGTTACAGCAAGAGGGTGTCATGTGTCCGGAAGACCAAGCGGGTTGTCAAGCGTATACAAACAATTCTACGGGTGACACGGAATATTTGGATTCCTTTACACGGCTTTGCGAGGAACGGGTGGTGGGTTGTGAAGCGGTCTTTGATACCAAAAACAATGATGATCCGTTTGAATCTGTGTACGATGCCGGAGATTATGCCATAACGACGCCAGCCGATGAAACGGTTCGTGTGGTGAATGATTCGGACTTTTACTGCGATGCCAAAGCGTTAGGTTGCAGTGCGCTGGGTAAACACGATCCTAACCGTCAGGCGGCAGACCCCGTCAATCAATTTACCGGAGAATTTACCACCACCTACGCTAAAGTCCTGCCCGATGCGTTTAATACAAGCGTATGCGAAAAACAGGCCGAATACTGTGAAGAGTTTAGTATTACGGGGGAAAGTAAGGGCGGTTTTGCCTGGTTTAAAGACCCGGGCAACCGCGCCTGTGAATGGGTTCAGCCTCTGGGGGCTACGCAGTTTGGATGGTATTACAAAGATGAAGCAACCAGCGAATATGTGTTATGTCCTGAAACCACTACAAGCATTGTCGCTCCTGGCGTTCCGCCTGTGCCTCGAACTCCTCCAATTATTCCGCCCCGCGAGGATCAACCCACCGGAGGTTGGGCGGGCTCTTGTCCTGCCGAACAAAGCGGGTGTATTGAGTTGCGCGACCCCTATGCTCCAGAAACTGCGCCGATTTCCGGCGAAACTGTGCCGTCAGAGGCGTGTGAGGCGCGTTGTCCATACATGGAAGATCCTGTTGGGAATCCGATTTTGTATGACTATGATGAAACAAATGGTATTTGTGTTGTGCCAGTAAACCCTCCTCCCGATACGGTATTTCCTGGTTGCCAGTCGTACTTCTATTTAAGCCATACCCTAGACACCAGCTCGTGCACCGATGTCGACAACGACAAAGGTTGCCGTTTGTTCTTAAACACAGAAAAAGGCGTAGGCACTTATGCGGCCAACAAGAGCCCGGATGGTAAAAATAGCGCGGCAGAATTTGGACAACCGGAGGCTTGCGATCCCGATAAAACAGACCCCAAAGATCCAGCTTTTTGTGATGCCAATACCTTATTAAAAGTCCAACAAGATCGCCAATGCAATGAATGGTTAGCGTGTAAAAACGCCATAGAAATTGATGACGCCGAAGATTTTGACAAAGACGGCAAAACCAAAGAATGGCAGTGTTTAGAAATTGGCAAATGTTCCGCGTTCGACAGTAACTTCCGTTGTAATACCTTTGTTTCCGAAGACGAAGACAACGTGGTGGGCAACCGCAATTTACCGTTGGCCGACGTCGCCATGTCAACAGGGTATGTGACAGCGGGTTTTCAATGGGCGGGTCAATGTTCGGACAACAATCAGATGGCGTGTCAATCGAACGATGACTGTAATGTCGGCGCGACATGTCAGTTTAATAAATTCTTTGAAGGGCTGTTCCCGTATTCGGCCATGCGGCAATATGGCACAGGGGCGAGTGACGGAGAAATGGTCATAGACGGAACATTGGAAAATAACCTCATTACCGGTTTCCCGGGGGTTTGTACAGATTCAGGATCAGACGAGGGTAATCCAGATTTATTTGGAAAGGTGTGCTTGTCCGATATTGAGTGTGGTAAGTATCCAGAGTCCAGCGCAATCGGTAATTGTACCTACAACCCGGGTTCAGCGACAAAATCTGGTAACGACACATGGCGTGTCAATGCGGATTCGGATAAAAAAATAGACCCTGTCACTTTGCTACCGGTGAATAATGAAGGAGAGTTGGTGATTGAAGACGAGCCGATTGCCGGTGAAAACGTGCAAGCTGGCGGCAATCCAAGTTCCATTGATGGCAATAATGTCATTAAATTTATTCCGGCAACGGACGCGGACCCGGAAAGCGGTTTAGGCGTGCGTCTAGGCAAGCCCGTAACGCCCAACGCAGATTACGCTGTGTCTTTTGAAGGTGAAGGATTAGAAGCAGACACGGTGTTAAGTTTGTACTTCCGTTACAAAGACAACACGGCGCAATTTTTGGGGAGTCAGGCTATTACCACAACGCGCAAGAGTTATATTATCCAGCCCGTTGTGGCCTCGCCGCCTAACGGGGCAAGTGACGATTCGGTCTATGTAGAATTCCGCACCAATGGCAAACAATTTACGTTAGACAATATTTCGGTTCTGCCGGTCTTGCGCGTGCAAAACCCCATTGATAATGTTGAAAACACCTATGCCTCGCGGGTAGTCGCTGGCCGAACAAACATTTATAATAATAATAACCTCACGAAGGATCCTTCCAAGGCGTTGGGCCCAGAGCATGTGCTTTTCCCACTCACGCCGCCCGGTGAAGGCGTGTCTATTGGCTCTCGTGCGCATTTAGGCGCTGGGCAATTAACCGTAGAATTGCAAACGCTCGCAACAGATAATGTTGGCGATTGTATTCCGGGCGGCGATGAATCGGGTTGCGACATTCGCGTGTTCGAGCGCGGCCAGCCGGCTCCAGATCACTTATCTGAAGTCTACGATGTTTATGCTTCTGTTGCGGAAAACGGCCCTTACGTTTGTATTGGAAGCGGTTCCAGCAACACCGAAGGCAAGTTTGATTTGAAAGGTAAGGGGATTGCCAATGCAAAATTTGTGCAGATTAAAGATCGTTCTTGTGAAAATCTTGGTGGCACGTTGACGGCCTGCGACGGTACGCAGTATGCCATGAACGCCACTTGTAATGATGGCGGCAGTCCTTATCCGGGTGTCGATATTGACGCGGTAAAATCGTTGCGTAAAAACTATCAATATGTTGCGCAATCCTGCCGAGCCTTTGCCCGCGAGGATTCTCCGGCATGTTCTTATGTCGATGCCGATGCGGTGCAATACCAAGGCTGGAAGGGTTATTGTGTAGAAACAGACCCGGATAACCCCAATAGTTGTATTACATGGTACCCCATTGATGTTGTTTCCGGCGACACAACCGCACTTGGTCCCCGCCAACCCGCTGGCTACTTCGGCCGCCAGCCGCTTTACTATTGCGCGGAAAGTAGCGGCGCGGCAAGAGATGACGCCTATGCCGGTGATTTTCCTGACAAGAGGAAATTTAAATTCGAAGGGCAAGGAACAGCTGTCAAAATATTTCATAATGCGCCGTACTATTCTTATGACCAAAGTACGTGTCAATTATTTGATAATAATAAAGGTACATTCTTTGGCGGCGAGTATCACTGGAATAACACGGCTTGTGAGCTCTCTGATGTGGGCGTTCAGCAATGGGCTGAACAAAACATGTTTACGCGCGCCAAATCAGAAGAACTTGTTGTGCTCAATAAATCGGATATCCAAGAAATCTACTTCTACATTGTTGCCTATCAAACACAAAGTGGCTACGAAAAGGAGAAAACGTTCCCGCAGCAAAAATCAGGATTATATATGAATGGCGAAGATACGGGCAATGTGCCAATTAAGACCGAGGCCGATCATGACACATATTGGAGATCCTATGAAAAAGATCTCGGTAACGGAAAAACGCGGTGGGTATTGCGTTACTACTTTAACAGAAAGCATCCAGAGCTCAGTTATACTTCAGATAGAATACAAGAAGGGATCGATGAGAGAGTATATTGGAATAGCAATTATTGTGATAGTGGCGATGACGAGGTGACGTTCGCGCTTATTGAAGTGGACTTCTCAGCTACAGGAGACGTAACTGCGTTTTTGTCTCGCTCGTGTCATAAAGAAGGTGGCGCAGGCGGCGCAATAGCTGAAGTTTACGTTTTTCTTGATGAGGATTGTAAGGAGGTTGTTCAAGTGACAGATCCGATTGCGGGAAATAAGGCCTGGGCGCAACGGGTTAATGAAGGCTCCAGTTATGTTGTGCCGGATTACAATTATACGCGTTCGGGAAAATTAACAGGGAATGATGCTACAGGCAATTTTGACGTAACGCCGTTTGGAAGTGTTCTAGGGCTTTCTGGCACTCCAGAAACATGGGGGTCAGATCCTGTTACCGTACAATCTCAAGAAACCAGACCAGAAAAGCGTGATCAAATTCGTGCGGGTTTGCCATATTCTAGCGGCGCGCCCACACCTAATGGGAGTTACGCGTCTCCACGCGCCTGTCTTGGCGGACCCGACGCTGGGGCCCCTTGTCTCGTTGATAATGATTGCACAGACACGAATAATCCAACCGGCTTTGATCCCTATCCAGCGGGTCTTTGTGTGGGTATTAATGTCTGTGACACGCGAGATGCAAGTGGCAATGCGGTTGCGTGTGGTGCCGATTGTACTGGTAGTTGTATAGGACCTGATAGTACCGAACGTGGAAGCGACGATAATGATGAGGCGAATGATCATCTAAAACTGCTCTTTGCAAAGCCCTTAGGAATCTGGACATGGAACGGTACGCAATTTACACCCGGCAATGTTGCTGGTATAAACGATTGGGTCGATGAATACAATAATATGTTCCTATGTCTTACGCCGCGCGATGATAACGATTACTGTGGCATTCCGCCGGACGTAACCAATGTTTTAGTGAACGGTGTTGTTGGTACGGGTCAAGTTATTCCGATTGACAACGACGAATCTGTAAACGTAAGCTTTACCGTGGAAATCGACCCCCAACAACGCCCCATGACGCGGTACTATATTGATTGGAACGGCGACGGTTCCGACGTGGATCCGGCATATAATTGGAACGCGTTAGAAAAGAGCGATATTTCTAACCCGCACCAGCATTCGCACGTGTATCATTGCGCCGATCCAGCTGGTTGCACATTTACCCCGCGCATTAAAGTTGTTGATAACTGGCAGTGGTGTAGCAATATCGCGCCTCTAGCTTCCAGAATCCGCGATCTCAACAACAACGGTTGCGGCACAGAAGGAGGACCAACCGGCAACGCCTGGGTTCCCTTCAACGGCACCATCAAAATCTCCCCCTAATATGGCAAGAGCTAAGCTCTTGCCATTGAGATTCAAGAATTCTCGAGTGATTCGAAGGATTTTGCATTTGTGTTTTCACAGAATTTTAAATAATCTTTACCATCGTCAAATTGCTCGGTGATGATATTCCGACTTAATAAAGCTCCCCAGCGATTTTTGTGAACATAGTCTTGATAACTTGACCACGGGTAATTAACTTCATTATTATGCCACTCTCGCAGTTCTCTCGCGTTCCGATGAATATACGCAGAAAGATATAAGAGTTGTTCGTTTGATGGAATGTGAATATTTTTAAATGAACCTTGAAATACATGTCCCGCGAGTTGATATTTCGTATTAATGCTATTTGTATATGAAGTTAATATGCGATGCATGTATCTTTCGATTCCATTATCTTCCGTAGCCTTAACTGTAAGATGAAAGTGATTTGGCATAAAGGAGAAATTTGCTAACTCAACAAAACGATTTTTAACAATCGCTTCGCGAATATCTTTGTCAACGATTTCAATGTCCAGAGCTAAGCTCTTGCCATTTTGTTTATTTTTTGCAAGGTGGCGGTTAATTTTTGGGAACGTGATTGGCGATTGGAAGAAAAGAATAAGAAAAAGGAACCGAGTATAATCAGAGTGGTTAAAGAAGATGGGCTTCTTTCGGTTTCCGCGATTACAAATGTGGTAATATTCACCAGTATGAATGGGCGTTTTTCGCATATTTTTTCGATGGCAAGAGCTAAGCTCTTGCCATAAATTAAAAATAAGGACCTTTGCTCGAAGGACGCCCTTTGTGGATTTAATTGTATCTTTATACAAAATATACTACAAAAATATTTTGGTGTCCATAGTTTCGATAATATTGGCAAGAGCTTAGCTCTTGCCAATAATGAAAAGATTGTAGCGGGGTGGGGAGGTTTATGGTATAATAAATGATGTTCTTGTAATGGTGAATGAATGATTGGGTAGGTGTGGGTAGGTAATAGGGGTGATGGGTGAATGAGAGTGAGTGCGAATAGTATCTAATGTGAATATTATTCAAACGGTTTTCATGATATTCTCAAGAATTTCAACAAAAATTTCAAGAATTTTTTCTAGAATTTTTGAACGGCGGCATAAGCCCCTGCTTTCGGGCAAGGGTATGTTTGTGATTATCTTCCTTTGCGGGGTTCTTTTCCTTGTACCGCAGTTTGTTTTTGCCGGTGATATCGTTGACATTGCTAAAGATTCTATTACGTCGTGGACTCTTAGTCTTTTCACGGGCATTATCAGTATTATTATTAAGCTTGTTGGTGGTTTGCTCGTGTTGCTCATCGACATTTTGGTCAGGATCGCCTCGTATAACGATTTTTTGGACGCGCAAGGCATTCGGCTTGGCTGGGCTGTGGTGCGCGACATTGGTAACATGTTTTTGGTCATGATCTTTTTGGTCATCGCCTTTGGCACCGTATTCCGCATTCAAGGTTTGGAATACAAAAGCACGTTGACTAAATTTTTCATGATGGCGATTTTGGCGAACTTTAGCTTTACTTTTGCTGGTCTCATGATAGATATTGCGCAGGTCATTATGCAAACGTTTGTCAACGCGTTCCAAGAAACCGCGGCATCGCTTATTGTCAGCAGTTTTGGGCTAAAAAGTTTTTTGGATTTAGCCGATCTTACGAAAGATGATTCGTTTCTTGAGGCCTTAGCCACGCCTATTGCCGCTATTCTCTTTTTGATTATTGGCACCATGACCATCCTTGCACTCGTGGTTATTTTGATTGCGCGTATTGTCATGCTGTGGATTCTGACGGTTCTTTCGCCCATGCCGTGGATTTTGAATATTCTCCCCAACACCAGTAAATACGCCAGTCAATGGTGGCAAGAGTGGACAAAAAATCTTATTACCGGGCCGGTTTTGGCGTTCTTCTTATGGTTGGCGTTTATGATGATCCGTTTTGTTGACACCGAAGCGATCCTAAAGAAATCGACGATAGGACTCGGCGCCGGCCCGCAACCGTTTATTAGTAGTGGCTTTGGCACATCATCCATTGTCAATTACATTATTGGCATTGGTTTGCTGATGGGCGGCATGATGATGGCCCAACAAATCGGCGGCGCAGGTGGAAAGTTTGCCGGCAACATGTACCAAAAATCCGGGTCCATGCTTTCAACGTTTGGCAAAAATCTTGGGGGTTTGCGGCCTTTTGCGTCTTGGGGTGCGGCAAAGATTAAAGCGGGTGAATTTCCGGGATCACAAAGTCGCGTTGGAAAAATTGTGTCGGGTATACCGTTAAACCCTTTTAATGTTTATAAAAATCTTCAGGCAGGGCGCAAAATCAACCGCGAGAAACTGGACAGATTAGGAACAGCAATGTCAGGGGATCGCATGCGAACAGTTGGGGGCAGGCGCGGGTTTCTTTATGGTCTTGGAACACCGGATATTGGCCCGCAATACATGACTATCCGCGGGTTTAAGAATCGCATGCTGTGGCAAAGTGGAGCATTCAAAGAGGCGGGGTCAAAACTTCGGCAGCGTGAGTTTGGAGGAGCCTTAAGAGCGTTTCATGGTGGGGGTTCAGGTGCAGGCATTCGTAGTCGTGATGATCGCATCAGGGATTTGGAGGCGTCAATTGAGGGCCCAGAAAAAATATATTCAGAGAAGTTTGTTTCTTGGAGAGCAGACGAAAAGATGCGAGAATATGCGACAACGTATCCTAAACTTCAGGCAGCTTTAATGGCTACAACAAGCGGGACGGCAACAAGTGGACAAACGAGCATGGTTCAAGCCATGCTGGCGAAGTCGCAACAAGAGGCCGAAGCAGAATTTGCGGCATGGGAGGCCAGCCCCGAACAAAACAAATACGATGTGGCGCATGAGTGGGTATCGAATCGCATTAGTAATGGGGCAACAGATTTAACAGCGAAGAACAAGAGTATTGATGAAGAAATTCAACGACAGCAAACTGCAGCTGATAAGAAACGGAATGAGGTATCCGCTCTTCAGGCACAAGGCCTAGATAGTAAAAAACAGTTGGAAGCATTGCGCGGCATTGAGAGGGCCATTAAAAAATTGAAAGATGAAAAAGCCCTTGTCAAAGAACAGACAAAAACGCGAACAACGGATCTTCAATCTTTTGGGCGTTATAAAAACATTCCTTTTGCAACAGAGAATGAGAAGGTAGACATGCGGAAGAAACTTGCCGATGAACGCAAACGCAAAGAAGCGTCGGTCGCTTTTCAGGCGCAGGATTTTGAGGCGCGCGCCGAATGGCGAACGGCTACATTGAAGGCCCAGCAAAATGTGCGAACCAAGAACGAATACGAACTCGTGCGGCTGTTTTCATCGGCTATGGCAAATAAAGACCGTAGTATGGCCGCAGCGGTTTTAATGCAAGCGTCCGAGGTGGGGCACTTAAACGAGCTTTTAATGGGCACAAAGGACAAAGACGGCAAAAAATATAATGCCAATGCAACAGATTTTAATCGATTTGTGAATGAACAGCTTATTGGCAACCTTGGCATGAGTCAGCAACAAGCGTACATGACGCAAAACGATGCGTCCGAAAAAGCGCAGGCAGCCAGGCACTGGATTTTTGCGCAAACCAATGAAATGGATAGTCAGGGAAACTGGACACAACGCGATGCCGCTACACAAGAAGCGGCCGCAAGCATAGAAATGGCGAAGGTTAATCCGCAAAGTGCCGCGCGCGAAACCGGGCGCTTTGGCTATTTTACGGAGGTTCTCAATGAACAAGGTGAGCGTCAAACGCAATGGACAGCCATTGGGGTGCAACAGTTGAAGCGAGTAGCGGGGCAATTTTTTGCAGGATTAGATACAGATACGAATAAAAGTACCATTGAGCATATGGCCGCACCGCAGAATATTGATGTCACAATGAAAATCATAGATGATATAGCTCAAAGTAGTGATATGATAGGCAAAACGAAGGTTGAAGATATTAAAAAATTCCTTCAAAGCCGTACTACTGGCGGCGGCGCAAAGGAAATTGAAGCGGCATTAGAGAAACACCGTAAAAAACTGGCTACTTCAGGTGTTAAGGTTTAACAAGATTCATGAATAAATTTATGGCAAATGGCGGAAGTTCCTTAACAGAAAATCTTAAAAGCCTCAAAGACGAGACAGTGTTTGCTGATGCCGTTGAATTGTTACAGCAAACGATTCAAGAGCAAGATATGACAAAGGCAAGTCTTATTGTTGAGTTTTACCCGCAATGGATGAACGATCCAGAGATTGGTTTAGACCCTTTGTCCGAAAAGTATCAGCACATAGAGGAATATTTAAGCATGATCCGTTGGGTTAACTTTTCCGGACTTGCAACGGATGCAGAACACATCGATCTTTTTAAGAATCACGTCACCAAAGCCTTGGCCATGGAAGATTTTTCTCCGTGGGATAAACTTAAAAATTACCTGGCAGGGCTGTGGGATTTAGACATCCGTATGGACATAAAAAGGCAAGTAAACGACGCGCTTCTTAAAAATCAAGAACAGTTAACATCCCAGCCGTTAATAGTGCGTACTCCGGCAGGCGTAGAGCAACGCGAGCCTACCATTCAAAATTGGCTCAAGGATTATGTGAGCCATGTGGGCGCGGGCGACGTGGCGTTGGATCAACAAGAATACCTTTTTCAGAGTGAAAATGCGTCGAAGTTGCCGGAAAATGAAAAAAACTGGCTCATGGATGTGATTTTGGTCTATGAAAACTGCAAATTGCGTTCCGATGATTTTCCGGGTTTTGAAAACGACATTTCGTATCGCGATGCGGATGGCGAATTTGCCGTTCTACGCGAAGGCAAGGTTGAAAAACCCACCCAAGCAGAAGTGCAGGCACTAGAAAAAGATCTTGACGCGGCGCGGGAGCTTTTACAAAAATCGGGTGTGCCTGTAGAAATGCCGCTTCGCGAAGACGAACGCAAAAAGATTTCGCACGACGTTTTATTGGGTCCGGAAAGCGAGCGGCAAGCTGTCGCGAAAGAAGAACAGTCGCTTTTGGCGGCAAAAGGGAGCTTGCGTGATGCGTTGTATAAGGATATGACGGAGAAAAATGTTTTTGGGGCACAGGCCGCGTTGCGTTTACTCGCCAGTGAGGGCGCACTCTCATTGCTTCTTACCCAAGATGAGCGTTTTGCGCAGATTGTTGCAACAGACATCTCTAATCGATTTTCGGAAAGCGCGAAGGTGGGTTTTTCCGCATCCCGTCGTGGCCCGGTTTATCTTTCGTTGTTACTGCAAGCGTTGTACCATGATCGCTTAGGGTTAAAATCGAGCGTGAGCGCGCGATTCGGTTTGCAAGTGGTTGCGCGAGCAAACAAAAGACTGCCAGACCCTGAGTTGGCAAGCATGATTTATGTTGATTTAAAAACCAGCCAATTAAAATGGTCGCGCATTGTGGAAAAAGAAGGGAATCTTTTGTTTGAAGAAGAAACGTAGCTGTCAGCAATAGGGATCCGACCTCTGGAGGTCGGATCCCTCGTGGGGCCGTGCTCGAAGGAGAGTTTTATGGTATAATAATGTCTGCTATCAGCAGATAGTTGTCAGATAATCACTGATTTACCGTTCGTGTTCCATGGAGGATTCAACAACAACAAAAACACCAATATTGAATGATGACGCACAACTCCTTTCAGAGCTGGATTTGTATGTAAAAGATACGGCTGGGCGGTTCCAAAAAAAACGTGGCAAGGAGTTTTTGACCAACCTCGGAGTCCAAGAACCGCGCCCACAACCCTCAACCACCACAGTGTACCGGGGCATGAGCGATCGGGAAAAGCGGGCGCAAAAAGCTCAACAAGCGTTCGAATCTTTGCCGTGGGAACCAAAGCCTTCGAAGACTGTACTGCAAACCCCTACGCCTTCGATCGCCATAGCTTCAGCGAAGGCGACCCTCCCCAAAACGATACAGCCCTTAAAAGCTATCGAGCTTTCAAAAATCGCTTCCGCATCGCCTACGCAAGGGCTACCCAGCAATTTGCGCCAGCCGTTGAGCGATAAATCGCACGCCGAGTTCATTTACGACATTGAAGACGCCGAAGACATTAAGAAAATTGAAAAAAGCATGCCCGAGGTTCGTGGATCGCAAGACGCATCGGTAGCGCAAAACGACAAATTAATCCGCGATCTTATTGCGCAATTTCAGCTTCCGTTTGACGATTTTTTAACAAAGCGATTTGGCGTGATTGTGAACGCGTACCTTAAAGACATTCGCGGCAAAGAAGACACCATCGATTTGTGCATGCGCTCGATTAAAGTGGGGGGATTGGGGCTATCGGAAGAAGTTGCGAGCAAGGTTATAGGCAGTCTTTCGTCATCACAAAGCGTGAAAACCGCTCCATTGTCCATGCAAAACGTTTCCGCTTCTTCGTTTCGCCGCCAACAAGCCGAGCGTTTGCGGTATAGTGTAGGCGCTGTTTGTCATGAAATTAAAGAAAAAGAAGCTTCAACTGTTTCGGTGCCGCAACCACCGCGTATTCAACTCCTGTCGCCGCCGCCTGCCCCCCCTTCTCCGCCGCAACCTTCATACGGTTCAGCCGGACGCCCTAACCCCGATCGCATTGTTGTGAACGATCCTTCAAAGCGGAAAGTTGCCGATATTCAAAAAAAGGAACGCGTGTTAGGCCCGGTCGATGAAATTCGGGTCATGGGACCAAAAGAATATCGCGCCTTGGGTGAAACCCCGCAAGAAGCTGTGGAAAAAATCAAGGAAAAAATCGATCTTTTGGGCGAAGACTCGTTTACCAAACGTACCGAGGGCATTAATGCCTGGCGGGAATCGCCGTTGTACCAACTGTATCTTTCTATTGGGAAACTTTGCATGTTGCAAGGGGCCGATGTCAATGCCGTCAGCCTAAAATTGCATCAAGAAGACAAACCTTACCTGACGAACGAAGAATTTTTGGCGATTGCAGATTTGAATCATCAACTGCGCTACTAATATGCGGTTCGTTGTTCCACAATTTATCGACGTTGAAGACAAAATTATTGGGCCGTTGTCGGTTCGGCAATTTCTCATTACTCTGGCAACCATTGGTTTTATCTATTTATGGTGGAAGGTGTTGAGTTTTTTTCCGTTTATTCTTGCGGCGCTTTTAACCATCGCTGTGGGCGCAACACTGGCTTTTGTCAAAGTCAATGGTCAAGCCTTTCATTACTTTTTGTTAAACATTGCTCACGATGCTCGGCGTCCGCGGTTGCGCGTGTGGAACAGTCGCGATCTTTTACGCGATCAGCAAATTGGCGTGGTGCATGCGCAAAAACAAAAAAAAGCGGAAAACGTGGATAATCGTAAAGTTCCTTTAAGCACCTCGCGGCTCACTAAACTTGCTCTCATTGTGGACACCGGCGGATCGTTCCACGATGACAACAATAACCAGTAATCAGCTGACAGCTGTCAGCAATGGGGATCCGACCCTGACGCCGCATGCGGGTCGGATCCTGACTGACAGCTGAAATTAAACCTATGCACTCCGATCAACTCGCCAATAAAACCACAACCCATTCCACCCAAGGGTATTTAGATATTTTAGAAATCAAAGACGACCTTGTGGTGTTAAAAGATGGCACCATCCGCGCGGCGGCGTTGGTGTCTTCTATTAACTTTGCGTTGAAGTCCGAGGAAGAACAACAGGCCGTTATTCAAGGGTATGTTCAATTTTTAAATTCGTTCGATTTCACCATGCAAATTGTGATTCAATCGCGCAAATTGCGCATTGACGAATATTTGGAGCATCTAAAGCAAATGGAAAAAGAGCAAACCAATGATTTATTGCGCATCCAAACCGCCGAATACCGTGAATTTGTCACCGAGCTTGTCGACATTGCAGATATTATGAGCAAGCGTTTTTATATTGTGGTGCCGTATGAAGCGGTGCAGAAAAAACGCAAGAATTTTTTTACACGAAGCCGCGATGTGTTAAGCCCGGGCCGCGTCATTAAATTGCGTGAAGAAAAATTCCAGAAATACAAAGAAGAATTAGACAAACGCATGGGTTTTGTTATTGAAAGTTTGGGATCGTTAGGTTTAAAGGCGGTTCGGTTAGACACGCAAAGCCTGATGGAACTGTATTACACGACGTATAACCCCGACACCGCGCCCCAGCAAGATTTAGCCAATATCAATGAACTAAACATTGAACATGATTAATCTTTTTCGTAAAAATGCAAGCGACAAACGCACGCCCGAAGAATTAAAGGCGGGATTAGAAGTGAACGCGGAAAAACGCGACCGATCCGAAAGCCAAGTGTTAGAAGCGGAACGCGTGTTCCGCGCCGGTGTGGTTTCTGTTCGCGATTTAATCGCGCCAGCGGCTATGCACATAGACCCGCGCTTTGTGCAGTTAGGGTCAAAGTTTGTGAGCACCGTGTTTGTGGTGAGTTATCCGCGCTACATGTCAGTGGGTTGGTTTTCGCCCGTTATTCACATGAATGTTCCCATGGATATTTCTATGTTCTTTTACCCGGTAAAATCCGATGTGGTGTTGAAACAATTGCGCAATAAAGTGGGGCAACTGGAAGCGTCGCTAGCCACTGACCGCGAAAAAGGTGCGCCGCGCGATCCGTTGCGCGAAACCGCTTTGCGCGATATTGAAAAATTGCGCGATGATTTAACCCAAGGTATTGAAAAGTTTTTTCAATTTGGTTTGTATGTTACGGTCTACGCCGACAGCCCAAAAAAACTGGAATTATTGACCGAAAAAGTGGAAGGCTTGTTTGGGTCAAAGCTGGTGTATTCCAAGCGCGTGCTTTTTGCCGCGGAACAAGGGTTTAATTCCACCTTGCCACTGGGCAACGACGAGTTGTATGTGAACTTTAATATGAACAGCAGTCCGGCGGCGTCCAGCTTTCCGTTTGTGTCATCGGAATTAAGTTCCGACGAAGGCGTGCTGTATGGCATCAATCGTCATAATAACAGTTTAATTTTGTTTGACAGGTTTAGTTTGCAGAATGGCAATGCCGTGGTGTTTGCAACAGCGGGCGCGGGCAAAAGTTATGCCGTGAAGTTGGAGGTCTTGCGAAGTTTAATGTTGGGGACCGAAGTGATTATTATTGACCCGGAGCGCGAATACAAATATCTGGCCGACGCTGTTGGCGGAACGTATATAAATATTTCGTTGAATTCGGAAAGCAAGGTGAACCCGTTTGATTTGCCGCGCAGTATCAGCGGCAGTGAAAAAGTTGCCGACATTATTCGCTCGAACGTGATTACGGTCAAGGGCTTACTGCGGCTCATGCTCGGCGAACTTACCCATGCCGAAGATTCGTTAATCGATCGCGCGCTTATTGAAACCTATGCGCGTAAAGATATTACCGCGGATAGCGACCTGGGCAGTATTGAATCCCCATTGTTGCAAGATTTTCAAAGGATTTTAGAAGGTATGGAAGGCGCGGACGATTTAGTCGTGCGTTTGAAAAAATATACCGAAGGCACGTTTGCCGGATTATTCAACAGCCCGACGAACGTTGACGTCAATAATCAGCTGATGGTTTTTAGCGTTCGCGACCTGGAAGACGAATTGCGGCCATTGGCGATTTATAGTATAATAAATTATATTTGGAACCATGTGCGTTCGGAATTGCGCAAGCGGATTATGGTCATTGACGAAGCGTGGTGGCTCATGCAACAAGAAGATTCCGCCAAGTTTATTTACGCGCTCGTTAAACGTTGCCGAAAGTACTATTTGGGCGTTACCACCATTACGCAAGATGTCAACGATTTTTTGCGGTCGCCGTATGGGCAGGCGATTGTCACCAACTCGTCCCTGCAACTTTTGTTAAAGCAGTCGCCGGCAGGTATTGACATTTTAGCCAAAACATTTTTATTAACCCAGGGCGAAAGGTTTCTTCTGCTGGAATCGGGCGTCGGCGAAGGGATTTTCTTTGCAGGCTCTAAACACGCGGCCATAAAAATTGTGGCATCGTACACCGAAGACCAAATTATTACGTCCGACCCCAAACAGCTCTTAGAAATCGAACGCGCAAAGAAGGAATTTGAAAAGAGTTTACCCGCTAACCCGGCTGCCAACGCCTGAAGCCGCAGGCAATGGCGGGCAGGCAGCAGTCAGCCGCCTGCCTAGCCGGCAAGGCTGGTCAGTAGCGGGATCCGACCCTGACGTCTAACTTGGGTCGGATCCTGACTAGTAGCTGATGACTGAAATTATCTCTTTATGAATCGCACAACAAAAATCATCATTGTCCTCGTCGTCATCGCCATTGTCTTTTTTATTGGGGCGATTTTGCTACAGCGTTTTGCGGGCGACGGTTTAACCGCTAACGAAAACACTAACACGAACGGTCGGCCAGTTCCTGTCAACCGCGTTATTTCAGACCCGGGGAGCGGCGGCAACAATAATGTGGCAACCAACACGCCGACCAATACCAGCGCAAACACGAATAGTACCCAAGGGACATTAGAACCCCAAGAATTGGCGTATATTTTTACCGAGCGCTATGGCAGTTATTCGTCGGATTCCGACTTTGCCAATATTGAAGACTTAATGATTTTTATGTCAGATAGCTTTGCCGCGATTCAAGAAAATGATGTGAAGGAACAACGTTTGCGCCAAGGCGATGAAGAACTGCCTTTTTACGGTATTACCACGCGCGCATTGAGCCATAAAGTGATGACAGAAACCGACACCGCAATAACTTTCAAGGTTTACACGCGCCGCACAGAAAGGAAAGAACTTACGGACCCAGAAACGTTTGAGCAAAATATTATTATGGAATTGATTCTTGAAGACGGCACATGGAAAGTCAATACCGCCGCATGGCAATAAAATTTTTTGCGTTTCTTGTTGGTGTTTTTCTTTTGACGATTCCGGTTTACGCCGCGGAGGACACAACAAAAGATGATGGTTTAAATACCACGTTTCCGGGTAGTGGGAATATTATACCCGGGGATATTGGCTCGTATCTCGTTGCGTTTTACCAATTTTTCATCAGCGCAATCGCCATCATGGCCGTGGTGGTCATTATGTTTGCGGGTTTCCGGTGGATGACGGCGCAAGGTAATCAAGAGAGGGTTTCTAAAGCTAAAGAAACGTTATGGGGTGCGGTGATTGGGGTTTTTTTGGCGCTTATTTCTTGGGTCGTTTTAAATTTTATTGACCCGAATATTAAAAACCTGTCGCTTCCGGATATTAACTCCTTCATGACGCCGGCAAAAGTGCAACCCGCAACTGTGTGCTCAGCCAAGGAATCAGAATTAGGGGAATTAAGTGTCGTTGGTGATGAAGCTGGACGTAATACCTATACGCCCAATTGCGGAGAAACTTATACCTATCAGGACTATGAGGAGGTTGATGGAAAGACGAAACTCGTAGACAAATATTGTCATGGATGGGAGGCTAATTTAGAAGAGGATGCCTGCTATTTTGCGATGGATACCTTAACGCAGGTGGGAGCGAATAGTGACGGTTACGCGCATTATGTAGGTACGGAAGTTTCAATATTAGGGCAACAGCAACTCAACGCAATGGGTTGGGTTGGGGGCAAAAAAGAGGCTAATACGAGTTCTATTGATATTGATTGTTCAGGGGCAGATGGCGACTGTTCAGACGATGAGAAACAGTGCGGTTGGATTTGGTGGCAAGATGGTTTTGGGTGGTTTGGAAATGGAGAATATAAAATGGGTAACGCTTGTGATGTGGATCGTGATGGAACTTCAAAGCGTTGCGTTTTAGTTGAGCCACTTGAATTTGTTCCGCAAACGGAAGTCGACCCGCGTGCCGACGACCCAGGCGAAGGATACATTAAAAACGCCAAGTGCATACAATAATTGTTTTATGGCCTTAGACTATCTTAAAAACATGTGGCAAGAACAGCGCGGGTTGTTCATTTTATACGTTCTTGGCTATGTGTTGGTGCTGGCTTTTTTTATTTTCATTATTTATTTCATTCTTTTTCGCGGACTAACCCAAACCGATGTCACAACAAATACTAATAACGCGAATGTCAATTCCGGCCTGCCGTTAAGCAATAATACCAATGGCTTGCCAACAAATGGCGCGGTGAACACCAACACCAACGTTTCCACATCGCTTCCGGAAATCGATACGGTTGCGCGCGGGTCAGACACTTTAGTTTCTTCGTTAACGGACGTTGAAATCGACGGTGTCCGCATTGATGGTTCCACTATTTCGTACTACGATCCTTCTGCCGGCCGTTTTTACCGGAAAGATTCGAGCGGAACCGTGACACAAATGGGTGACGCGTTTTTTCCGAACGCCGGAAACGTGCAATGGTCGCCAACGCAAGACCAAGTGATTTTTGCCACACCCGATGGTAAAAATGTTTTCTACGATCTAAAAACCGGCAAGCAATCTATTTTGCCCGTGGAAATGTCGCAAATTCGGTTTTCCGCAACGGGCTCGCAGATAGGATACAAATTTTACGCACCCAACATTGACAATCGTTTTTTAGGCGTTTCTAACCCCGACGGCACAGAATTGAAAGTCATTGAAACGCTTGGCACAGAAACCACCGACGTCGAGGTTAACTGGTCGCCGTCTAGCCAGATTATTGCCACATACCGGAAATCTACGGGTGGCGAAAGCCAAAATGTGTATTTTGTGGGCCAAGAAGGCGAGAATTTTGAAAATTTAGAAGTCGATGGCCGCGGGTTCACCGGCAAGTGGTCGCCTAATGGCAGGCAAATGTTGTATAGCATTTATTCAGACGATACGGATTACAAACCGCGGTTGTGGATTGCCAATGCCGATGGAAGCGACCTTACCGGCACAGGAGAATTCAATTTGGGCGTGGAGACTTATGCGGACAAATGTGCGTTTGCGTCAGAAACCACGGCATATTGCGCAGTGCCGCGGCGCTTAGAAACCGGTTCGGGGATTTATCGCGAACTCGCCGATGACACGCAAGACCGTTTTTACAGCATCAACGTCACCACCGGCGTTTCCAGCCTTATTGCCAACCCGGTGGATAGCAATGGTAACAATAATGTTCGCGCAACGGATTTGCGTGTTTCCGACGACGGCAAAACGTTGTATTATATCAATGAGGAAACAGGGAAGTTAGAATCCCTTGCGCTAAAATAAATTTTATGTCGGAAAGGCCAAATACATCTTCGCCGTTATCATCTCGCACCTTTATGGTTGGTGGCGCAATATTTTTTGTTATTGCGTTTACCATGATCAGTTTTGCCAAAAACACGTTCAGCGATCTTTTAACCCAGCAACAAAATATTGACAACGACTCTCTTCCTACGGCTGTCCGTGGAACGGGCGTTTCTGACCCGCTGGTCACCGTTACCCCACGTCAACCGGAACAAAAAAATACCGATCCGGTGTTGGGGCCTGCCGACGCCGCCGTCACCATTTTTTCTTTTGAAGAATTTACGTGTTCCCATTGCGGGCAGATGAAGTCGGTGTACGATGCGGTGTTAAAGTCTTTCCCCAACGACGTCAAAGTGGTATGGAAAGGCGTACCGGAATTAGAAAACGAAGACTCGGTTTTAGCCCACGAATCTGCGCGATGTGCCCAAGACCAAGGCGCGTTTTGGGGGTATCACGATCAACTATATGAACATCAACTTGTGCTAACGCGCGATGTGGTGACCGATATTGCGTCACAATTGAACCTGAACCTTTCCACATTTAACCGGTGTCTTGACGACCGTATTCATTTTGACCTTGTGAAAGACGGCGACACCGAAGCCGGATTGTTACAACTTACCGGCACGCCGTATATTATTGTGGGAGACATGGAGTTTGCTGGCACCGCGTCCGAAAGCGAGCTTAAGCAAGCGGTGGATTTTATTCTTACGAAGAAACAGTAATGCGACATATTGATAGCCAAGCCTCGGACATGGGCCATGGGAGGAAATTTTTGGTATGACAACGACGATTTTCCAATGCACCAACTGCGATGCGCAATTCCCCAAATGGATGGGGCAGTGTACCGAATGCGGAAAATGGGGAACGGTTGGTAGGGCCGATGTTTCGGACGAAAAAGAAAAGAAAGAGGTGTTGCCCGCTGACATTGTGCATTTAGAACCCAAGAGTCCTAAAAGTATGCCAAGAATTCAAACTGGCGTTGCGGAATTTGACCGCGTGTTAGGCGGCGGGTTAGTTCCGGGCTCCGTGGTTTTGGTGGGCGGCGATCCAGGGATAGGCAAATCCACGCTCATGTTGCAAATCGCGCGGCGGCTTTCGCAAGATTGTTTGTATATTTCCGGCGAGGAATCGGCCGAGCAAGTGCAGTTGCGTTTATCACGTTTGTCCGGTGACGCAAAAAGCATTCCGTTTATTGCCACCGACAGAATCGATCGGGCTGTCCAAACGTTGCGCAACACCAAACCTAAACTCGCGATTATTGACTCTATTCAAACCGTGCGCGATCCGGATATTGGCGCAGAGGCCGGAACCGTCACGCAAATTCGCGCCGCCGCCGCACGATTAGTGGAATGCGCAAAGTCCGAAAATATTGCCATTATTCTTGTTGGCCATGTGACAAAAGACGGAAGTTTGGGCGGGCCAAAAACGTTGGAGCATTTGGTAGATTGCGTGTTGTATTTTGAAGGCGATGTCCGTAGTTTGTATCGATTATTACGGCCCGCAAAAAATCGTTTTGGTCCGACGCATGAAGTGGGGGTTTTCGACATGACGCAAGGGGGGTTGGTGGAAGTCAAAGATCCTTCGCGGATGTTTTCTAAAAATCTCGGAACACCAGCGCCCGGTTCTGTGGCAACGATTATTATGGAAGGCACGCGGGCGTTTGCCATTGAAGTGCAAGCGCTGGTTACCAAAGCCGCCATGGGCTACCCGGTTCGCAAAAGTGTGGGTTTTGGCAACGATCGCCTGCAACTTTTAATAGCCGTTTTGCAAAAACGCGCGTCCTGCCCGCTGTACGGCGAGGACGTGCATGTGAATATTGCCGGAGGGTTGGCAACGCGCGAACCGAGTGTCGATCTTGCCGTGTGCATGGCGATTGCCGGAAGTTTTTATGACGTGGCGATTCCGGCTAAGATCGCCGTGGTGGGTGAGTTGGGACTTTCCGGCGAAGTACGGATGGTTGGCCGCATCATGGATCGCATTGCCGCGGCCGAACGTTTGGGTTTTGAGCGCATGATTATTCCGAGCCTTCCTAAAAAACCCGCGACGCGTTTAACGCTTACCGAGGTTTCGAACATCACGGAAAGTTTACGCTTATTCCAGATGAAAGGATGAGGTAAAATGTTCTAACGCGCTTTTAAGCGGTGCGTGATTTTTAAGTTCCGGGTCTTGGGCCATGAGGTTTTTGGCAATACTTTGGGTTTCGGAAATCAGCGCGGCGTCGGCCAGCGTTGCTAAACGGAATAAGGGCATGCCGGATTGTTTGGTTCCATAGACTTCGCCTGGGCCCCGCAATTGTAGATCATATTCGGCCAAAGCAAAACCGTCTTGCGAGCGCGCAAACAATTCTAATCGGGCCCGAGCAGACATGGAGAGTCCCTCGTCAAAAAGGAAGCAATACGATTGTTGCGTTGA